>NZ_JBFAJC010000010.1:0-266628 GCF_040655075.1 Actinoallomurus sp. NPDC050550
TCAGACCAAGGCGGACGACCTGGAGCTGCACCGCACTCGAGCGCAGGTGGTGACGAGGGTGGCCGAGGAAGAGTTGACCGTGCTCACCGACGGGCACACCGGGGTGACGTGGTTTCTCGGCACCGTCGAAGGGACCATCTCCGGGGCGCCGTTCGCGGCCAGGATCCGCTACACCCGTACTTGGCTATACGACGAGACGCACGGTTGGCGAATCATCGCCGCGCACGCCAGCACGACCGATTGACACAGCCGACACGTTGTCCGGCGACCGGCCAGTGAGCCGCGGCACCATCTACCGGGCGCTCCAGCAGACACCCTGACCTCCAGGCGCGGCTCTACTGGGCGTCCTTCTCGGGTCCAGCGTTGTGGACGGCGGGCCGCCGTCGGGACTGTTGAGCGCCGATCTATTGGCAGCGGTGGCGGCGGCCGGGGTCGTGTTCGGCGAGGGCGGCGGGGTGAGGTTGGTATAGATGGCCAGGCTGCGGATGTTCTCGTGCCCGGACAGTCCCCAGTCCCGTCAGTTTCGACACGCTGGTGACGTTACGGCTCGCGCGCCTGCTTACAGGCGAATACTTGCTTCGTGTGGTGGACAGTTTGGAGTGGATGACCCGGGAGCTGCGCGCGATGGTCTTGCAGCGACCCGGCCCGCAGGAGCTGGGGCAGTTACTGTCCCGCCTCGTGGCGTCGCGGGTGGCGCATGACGCGCTGCGGCTCATCGGGTCGAATCCGGCGCTGGGCTTGGAGACGGGGGCTTTCAGCTTCTGGCACGGGTACGAACCCGACCTGGGGCGGGCGCTATTGCTCAGCCACTACCGGGGAGAAGACCCGTTGAGCCCACAGCGGCTCGCCCTGCGACGGCTTCCCGGCGGCGTCATGGGTGACCGAAGGGTCGCTCGAACGCGCCATGTGGGTGAGCCAGGCGAAGGATCCCGGTGGGAACGGCTGCCCCACGACGTCTTCGCGGCCAACGGGGCCGGCAGCGAGCTGCGGCTGGTGCTGCGCGATTCGCGCGGCAGCTGGGGGATGCTCGGACTGCTGCGTGCCGAGGGCGGCATCCAGTTCAGCCAGAAGGACGTTGAGAAAGTCGCCGAGATGACCCCGACGCTGGTCGCTGCCGTTCGGGCCTTGGTCACCTCTCACCCGCTGCGCGCGCCGACCCCGGCCCCGCCGGCGGGCGTGATAATCCTCGACCAACAGCACCAGATCAAAGCGGTTACCCCGCAGGCGCGGGAATGGCTGCACATGATGGGCGCGTCAGGGAGGTACGGCCCGCCCGAGTGGACCATCGAGCCGTTCCACACCGGCATGTCGCTGGCCGTTCGGCGGCGGGCGAGGGACGCGAATGCCCCGGTACCGCTGGCCTGTGCTCCCCCGATCTGCTTCGGCCGGTGGGTCACCGTTCAAGGACAGCCATTGGACGAGGGCGGAACCGGTGATGTGGCCATCGTCATCCAGGCCGCCGGTAAGGAAGCGCTACTACCGTTCTGCGAGTGGCACGGGATCACCGAACGTGAACGCGCAGTTGTCCAAGAGGTGTGCACCGGATCAGCGCCCAAGCAGATCGCCCGGCGCCTCGACCTGTCGCTGCATACGGTCAACGCCCACCTCAAGGCGGTGTACCGCAAGACCGGCGCCAACGGACGAGACGAACTGATCGCCGCGATCACCGCCTGACACAGGCGCCCGGGAACACAGCGCACCCTCCCCACGAGGCAATACGGCGATGACCGAAGGTGCTCCAGTTACGCGCGCCCTGTCAACTGCCCAAAGACGCGAGCTCACCTCGCAGCCGCTCACCGGAGCCGCGCCGAAACAGATCACCCCACCATCCGCAATCCCCAACCTTGGTAATACCGCGCGCATCAGCGATCCCGGAACCTTAGGTGGCCAGCACAGGTACACCGTTCGAAGGAGAGCACCCCATGCAACGCGACAAGACCACAATCAAGATCAAGGACTTGATGGCGTCACGCCTTATCCGCCCTCTCGGGCGATCCGCCGAATCAAGGAGAATCCCGGCGAAAAGCGCGAGGAAGTTCCTCGCATTGTCGGCGGTCATCGGGCTGACCGTGGTCGGCCTGTCCGCCACGCCGGCGCACGCGTCCGCCTCACAGTTCTCCGACGGCTTCGAGGGCAACCCCTGGAGCCACTGGGAGCCGCTGGTGAGTGGGGACGGCAGGGCCGACGCGGACATCGACCAGGGCTTTGCGAGGACCGGCGCCAACAACGGCTGGCTGTACACCGGCCAGGGGTGGGCGGCCGAACGCATCGCAGTACCGATCGGCCCGTGGGAGGACCGGTCGAACTGCAGCGCGGAGATCTACGCACAGCCGTTGGGCGGAGGCGCCCAGGTAGGCCTCGAGATCTGGGACCCCAACGGCTGGCACAAGCTGACCGCCACGGCGCCCTGGCTCACCGGCCCGGGCTACCAGCCGATCAGGACCACCTCGGTCAACCTGACCGGAATCGACAGGGTCTACGTCCAGGCGATCTTCGGTAAGGACAACGGGGTCAAGCAGTTCGTCCGATTGGACGACATGACCTTGCGGTGCGGCTCCGGACGGTGACGCGCCCCGGGACCCGGCGTGCCTATCGCCGGGTCCCGGCAGGGAGTGGACCGGATCGAGCCGGATGGACGACAAGTGCCCCAATCGGCACCGAGGGACCTCCATGCCAGATCCGCCCCCGCCCTCCGGAGGGGGCACGGGCGCCAGCCAACCACTGACAGAGTTCCGGCGTCACGCCACGGACATGTTGAGCGACAGGAAATTGGGCTCTGACGCACACCTTGGGGCTGCGGTCGCGTTCGGGAGAAGACCCCTTGCTTGGCGGCGGAGGACACCTTCGGGAGCGGAGGGCCCTACTGGGAGTCGTCCTCGTCGAAGTCCTCGTCCTCGTCCCGGGCATCGGGGTCGCGCAGTTGCCGGGTTGCGGTGGCGCCTTTGCCGGGCCCGGCCGGACCTGTGGGAGTGAACGAATATTTCCCATGGACGTTGATGTGGCGCTCCGCGTATCGACGCCCTTCGCCACGGCGAAGCTTCGGAAGAAGCTTCTGGAGCACCCGGCTGCAGTCATCCAGAATGACGCGCTTCTCGGCGTCCAGCGCTCCGCCTAGATAGCTACTCACGCAACCGGCCATGTCGCTGTCGAGCAGCACGACCGGTTCGCCGTCAACCTCCAGCCACTTGAGGTCATCCGGGAACGTCAGCCCGAGATGTTCCGCCCACAGAACCGAGACCTCGTCGAAGACGGTGTCGTTCACTCGGCCCGAGCGATGCCCACCGGACAACTGACACCGGTGCCACCCACGCCGCAGTAGCCGTTGGGGTTTTTATCGCTTGAAAGATACTGCTGGTGGTAGTCCTCGGCGAAGTAGAACTCGCCGGCGGGGACGATCTCGGTGGTGATCTCGCCGTAGCCGCTCTCGGTCAGGACCTTCTGGTAGGCGTCGCGGGAGGCCAGGGCGGCGTCGCGCTCCGCGTCGTCGCGGTAGAAGATGACCGAGCGGTACTGCGTGCCGACGTCGTTGCCCTGGCGCATGCCCTGGGTCGGGTCGTGGCCCTCCCAGAAGGCCTTCAGCAGTTGCTCGTAGGAGACCTTGGCCGGGTCGTAGACGACGCGCACGACCTCGGCGTGGCCGGTCAGGCCGGAGCACACCTCTTCGTACGTGGGGTTCTCGGTGTAGCCGCCCGCGTAGCCCACGGCGGTGGACACGACGCCGGGGATCTTCCAGAAGGCGCGCTCGACGCCCCAGAAGCAGCCTTCGCCGAACTCGGCGATCGCGGTGCCGGGCGGGTAGGGCGGGGCGAGTGGGGTGCCGAGCACCGTGTGCCGCTCGGCCACCGCCATGGAAGTGTCCCGTCCGGGCAGGGCCTCGTCAGGACTGATCATCTTCGTCTGCGCGAATCCGAACACCCCTGCAGGTTATCCCCCGGCGCAAACGAGGCGTCGTCCGTGAAGCATTGCTTGACAGTACCGTTCAGCATTTACGCTGATTACGACTTGCTACTATTTCTCCGTGGCTGATACCCGTCGTGGCATTCTGTCCGGCATCGCGGCGTACACGATGTGGGGCTTGTTCCCCCTCTACTGGCCGCTGCTGAAGCCGGCCGGGCCGCTCGAGATCCTCGCCCACCGCATGATGTGGTCGCTGGCCGCTGTGCTGGTGATCCTCGCCGTGCGCCGGAACTGGGCCTGGATTAAGACCATGCGGCCACGGCGGATCGCGCTGCTGGCCCTCGCCGCAATGATCATCACGGTCAACTGGGGCACGTACATCTACGCCGTCAACAACGGGCACACGATCGAGGCGGCCCTCGGCTACTTCATCAACCCGCTGGTCAGCGTGCTGCTCGGCGTCCTGATCTTCCGGGAACGGCTGCGCCCCTGGCAGTGGGCGGCGATCGGGATCAGCGTGGCCGCCGTCGCGGTCCTCGCCGCGGACTACGGCCGCCTGCCGTGGATCGCGCTGCTGCTGGCCTGCAGCTTCGGCACGTACGGCCTGGTCAAGAAGTTCGCGGCCACGGGGTCGGCGGAGAGCCTGACGGTGGAGACGGCGGTGCTGTTCCTGCCGGCCCTGGGGTACACGCTGTTCGCGCCGCATCAGACGTTCACCGGGCACGGGGGCGGGCACCTCGCCCTGCTCGTCGGCGCCGGGGTGGTGACGGCGATCCCGCTGATGCTCTTCAACACCGCGGCGACGCGGGTGCCGCTCACCGTGATCGGCATGCTGCAGTACCTGGCGCCGGTGCTGCAGTTCCTGATCGGGCTGGTGGTCCAGCACGAGGCGATGCCGGCGAGCCGGTGGGTCGGGTTCCTACTGGTCTGGGCGGCTCTGCTGATCCTCAGCGTGGACGGGCTCCGCACTGCCCGCTCCAAGCGGCGTGCGGTGGTCCGGCCGGAGCCCGTCGCCGAGGCCGCCTGACGACCGCCCTCAGCAGTGCGAGGGCTGGCAGTCGTTGGCGTATTTCCTGAGCTTGAGGATGTCGTTGTCGAAGACGGCGCTGTAGGACCGCCAGTCGTACGCGCCGCCCCGCTGGTAACCGCCGAGCGCGCCGATCACGTACCCGGTCTGCCTGCGGCTGTCGTAACTCAACATCCACGGGCTGCCGCTCGTGCCGTTGTAGAAGCCCTTGCAGTCGAAGCCCTGCTGGTACGTCGCCTGCTTGAACGTGTAGTTGGTGCACTCGATCGGCTTGTCCGGCGGGTTGTGGTTGTGGTCCCTCGCCGGGTAGCCGATGATCGTCACCCATCGATGGAATCCCTCGTTGATCCAGATCGTGTTGTAGCCGAGGGTGTGGGCGATGCGGCCGTTGACGGCGGCGAAGCCGAAGTCGAGGTCCTGGTCGGCGTTGCCAGTCCAGCGCTTGTCGACCGCCATCATCCAGATGGGCCAGACGCCGTGCGGCCGGTGCCCCGCGCTGTAGCCGGGCACGAACGCGACGTTGCTGTTCCAACGGTGCTTGTCCGGGTCGTACAGGCAGTGCGCCGCGGTCAGGAGCAGGTTCTGCTGCGACGCGTTGATCACGCTGGCCGTGCAGTAGTGGCCGCCACTGCCGTTGTTGAAGAAGAGCGCGCCGATGACCTTGCTGCCGCTGCTGTAGTGGGCGGACGGAGTACCGGACGGGGGGCCGGCCGGCAGGAGCGTCTCGGCGTTCCGGCTGGTCACCGGCGAAGCGGTCGCCATCCGAGCCGGAGTCCAGTACTTGAGGATCTGTGAGGTGTTCTTCTCGACGTGGCTCACCGGGTGCACCTTGCTGCCGTCCCCGGCGGCCATGGCGGGCGGCGCCGCTACGGAGAGGAGCGACGCCGTCAGCAGCGCGCCCTGGAGCATTCGTCTGATCTTCACCAGGCGCCTGCCTTCGTGATCGGAAACAGTTCGGCGCCGCATCAGTTCACCTTGGCGAGGAGGGTGGCGGCGTCGTTGTCGAAGACGGCGCTGTAGGACCGCCAGTCGTACGCGCCACCCGCCTGGAAACCGCCGAGCGCGCCGATCACGAACCCGCTCTGCGTGTGGCTGTTGTAGTTGATGATCCACGGGCTGCCGCTGGTGCCGTCGTAGTAGCCCTTGCAGTCGAAACCCTGCTGGAACGTCGAGTGCTTGAACGTCCAGTTGGAGCACTGGATCGGCCGGTCGGCGTGGTAGTACCTCTTCTGCGGGTAACCGATGACCGTCACCCACCGGTGGAAGCCCTGAGTCGCGCGGAACTTGTTGGAACCGACCACGTTCTCGATGTGGCGTCCACCCACCGTGCCGACCGAGACGAAGCCGAAGTCGAGGTCGGGGTCGCCGTGGCCGGTCCAGCGCCCGTCCAGGTACATCCTGCGAACGGGCCAGACGCCGTACGGCCTCGGCCGGGAGGTGTTGTAGTCCGGCACGAAGGCGATGTTGCTGAAGTAGCGGTGCTTGTTCGTGTCGTAGAGGCAGTGCCCGGCCGTGAGGACGGCGTTCTTCCCCATCGTGTGGATGACGCTGCCGGTGCAGTAGTGGTCGCCGCTGCCGTTGTGGTAGAACACCGCACCGACGACCTTGCTGCCACCGCTCCGCTTCGAGCTCGGCGTCCCGGCCGGCGGACCGGCCAGATCCGGGGTCTTCCCCTTGGTCCCCTCCGAGGTGGCGGACGCCATCCGGGCGACGGTCCAATATGCGGCGGTCTGCGCGGTGTCCTGATCGTGGCTCACCGCCCGTACCGTGTCGGTGTCGGCCGCCGCGGCCGGCACCGCGAGGGAGAAGAGTGACGCGGTCAGCAGCGCGCCATGGAGCAATGGTCTGATCTTCACCAGGCCCCCGCTTTCATGATCGAAAACAGTACGACGGCGCACTATTTCATGATCATTAAAGCGATAGACCCAGATTTCGGGCGATCAGGCCGCCGATACCGTCGATCCGGTCGTCCGACCGGGCGTGTATCCGCAGGTCAGCAAGGCCATCTCGATGCCGCGCCGTGGCCGGATGTGGACGTTCGCCCACACGCGGGTACGGGGCCGCCTCCCAGCGCTCAGGCCTGGTTGTTCGCGGTGACGGCGAGGCGGCCGATGTCGTCGTCGAAGAGCGGGCTGTAGGACCGCCAGTCGTAGTCGCCGCCGCGCTGATAGCCGCCGATCACGCCGATCACGTAGCCGCGCTGCGCCTGGTCGTCGTACTGGGCGATCCACGGGCTGCCGCTGGTGCCGCCGGTGAAGCCGCCGCAGTCGAACCGGAGCTGGCGATCGTCCTGCCGGTACGAGCGGCCGGTGCAGCGGATCGGCCGGTCGCTCGGGTCGTTGGCCTTCGACGGGTAGCCGATGACCGTGACGCGGTTGGAGTAACCCGTGTTGACGAGCATCTCGTTCGCCCCGACGACGTCGGCGATGCGCCGGCCGTCCATCACCTGCACGGCGGCGAACCCGACGTCGGCGTCTTGGTCGCCGTGGTCGAGCCAGCGCTCGTCCGTCACCATCAGCCAGACCGGCCAGGTGCCGTACGGGCGGCGGCCCTGGCTGTACTTCGGGACGAAGACGATGTGGTTGTTCCAGGTATGGCTGGTCGGGCTGTAGAGGCAGTGGGCCGCCGTGATGAGGAGGTTCTTCTTCGGAGAGTCGACGACGCTGGCGGTGCAGTAGTGGCGGCCGCTGCCGCTGCCGAAGAAGAGCGCTCCGACGACGCGGCTGCCGGTCGTGGGGGCGGCCGAGGGAATCGCCGAGGGCGGGCCTGCCTGCCGCGCCAGGCGCACGTCCCGGGGGTCGAGAGGGGTCGCCGACGCCATCAGGGCCGCCGTCCAGTACGCGGCGCTGCGCGCGCCGGCGGCGCGGTCGACGAAGGTGACGGGGTGGGCGCCGTGCCTTCCGGCGGCCCAGGCCGGCGAGGCCGGGGTGAGCGACGCCAGGCCGGTCAGGACGGCGCAGCACAGTCGTCTGGTCTTCACCGGTGACTCACCCTCCGTGCGCAGGCGTACACGATAACGAACTATCGCATCATCGCCGCGCCGCCGCCGGGTTTTCCACCGCCGTGTCGCAGACTGGGGCACGCTCTGGCCGCCGCGCAGCCGGACGGAGATCCGCCGGGCGCGCCCTAGCCGCGGTTCTTGGCGGTGGTGAAGAGGTGGTTGATGTCCTTGTCGAAGACCGAGCTGTAGGAGCGCCAGTCGTACTTGCCGCCCTCCTGGTAGCCGCCGATCACGCCCAGCACGTCGCCGCGCCGGGTGGTGGTGTTGTAATTCTTCAGCCAAGGACTGCCGCTGGTGCCGCCGTAGAAGCCGTTGCAGTCGAACTTGATCTGGTACTTGAAGGCCTTGTGGGTGGTCACCGTGCAGTAGATCGGCTTGTCGACGGAGGCGTACTTCTTCATCGGGTAGCCGATGACGCGGACCCGGTTGGTGTAGCCCTGGTTGATGACGAGCCGGTTCGCGCCGACGACGTCCGCGATCTTCAGGTTGTTGCGCGTGCCGACCACCGCGAAGCCGAAGTCGAGGTCCGGGTCGCGGTTCTTCTTCCAGCGCGAGTCGACGTACATGTACTTGATGGTCCAGGCGCCGTACGGGCGGCTGCCTTGGCTGTAGCGCGGCACGAAGACGATGTTCTTGGCCCAGCCCTTGGTGCCGTAGAGGCAGTGCCCGGCGGTGAGGATGAGGCTCTTCTTGGGCGTACTGACAACGCTCGCGGTGCAGTAGTGGCTGCCGCTGCCGTTGCTGAGGAACAGCGCGCCGACCACCGGGCTGCCCGACCACGTGCTCGCGGTCGGCCTGCTGGACGCGATGCCCATCTTGCCGCTCGAGAGGGCCTGCATCGGCCGGCCGTCGAGCGGTGTCGCCGCCGCCATGCGCTTAGGAGTCCAGAACGCCAACGTGGCCGGGTCGGCGAGACCGAACGGATCGTCCGCCTGGACGGTCACCGGAGTACCGTCCTCATTGGCGGGTCCGGCGAGCGCCGGTCCCGCAAGAGTGACCAACGTCGCCGGAATCAGGACAATCGGGAGGATCCTCGTCGACCGCACCAGCTACCCCGTCTATTGACAACCGTTAACACCAGCAAAGCGAATCAATAGCGTAGCCCTAACCTCTCGGCGCTTGATCAAGATATGCAGTAACTTGCATGTGCCGGGATTGACCTGAAGCTGCCCGCACAGCGGGGGCGAGAGCCCGCGAGGCTTGGAGGAGGAAGCAGTGCGACCAGCGCGTAAGGCCGTCACGGCCACCGTCGCGGCCGTTGTGGCGACCGGTCTGGGCGCCGCGCCCGCCGCCGCGCAGGGCATCGATGTGACACCGAACACGCCGCATGCCGGGCAACGGATCCACATCTCCGTTCCCGGCTGCAGCGTCGGCCCGACACCGCACATCGCGAAGTCGGCGGCGTTCACGCACGATGTGACGCTCTACGGCAAGGCGGACACCGGTGACGGCGATCCGCGGCTCAAGAAGGACCTGCCGGCCGGCACGTACGCCATCACCGCGTCGTGCGGCAACGGCCGTACGGTCCGCGGTCAGATCGTCGTGGCGGCCAGGGCCGGCCGGCCTGAGACGCCCGGCAAGCCGACCCACAAGCCCGTCACGTCGCAGGCGACCCCCGGTGGCGCGTCACCGCACCCCACGTCGTCCACGACCACGCTCAGTGCCAGCCCCGCCGCGTCGCAGAGCAAGAAGAGCTCGAACATGCCGTTCTTGGCGATCGTCGGGGTCATGGCGGTGCTGATCTTCGGCGGCGCGGGCCTGCTGTTCGCCCGACGCCGACGTAACTAGTGCGGTGACACCGTAGGTTCACCGGGTCGGTGACACGCTGGTCACCGGCGCACCCACGGCATCCGCCATGTCCACGGCTGCTGGTGAGCGATGACCGGCTGTGGGGCGCCGCCCGCCGGGCGGCGCCACCGTCTATGTGATGCGTGTTCCGGCGCTCTATGTGATGCGTGTTCCGGCGCTGCGGATGGGAACCGTCACAGTCCCCGGGGCGAAGCCCGTCGCCGCTCCGGCCGGTCGTGTTGAAATCCTCGTCGAGGCGGCGTTCGCCATACTCCTTGACCAACGTCGCTGATGTGCATCGAACGATGCGGCCTCCAGCGCACCGGATGTGCGCTGAGCGTGCCCGTATGGCTTCTGAGAGCCGATCCCGCTGTGCATGGTTCGCTCGGTCCCCTGTTTCTTCGTTGGTGAGATCCGCAAGTACACCTAACGCGTGTTCGAGCTGTTCAGGCCATGGGTCGGACGGAACTGCACGGGATCGGACGACGTGCGCGAGACCAGAACCGACCTGTGGCGAAGTGACCTGCGGATCGTCGTGGGCAGCCGCCGGCCGGCAGCCGCCGCTCTCCTGCCCTGTTGGACGCGATTGATCGATACGACCACGATTCGACAGAATGAAGGTCATGGATCAGGGTGGCCACGGCGACCATCGCCGGCCGCGGGCACCGGCGCTGCCGCAGGCGCCGGCGAGACTCCCCCATCCGCGGAAATACGGCGCCCCATCGACGGCGTCCGACGTTGTGGACGATGTGTGCCCTTATCAGGGCCTTGCGCCATTCGACGCCGAGCGGACCGAGTTCTTCTTCGGGCGTACGCGGGCGACCCGCGGCATTCTCGAGCGCCTGGGATCACGCCTGACAGAGCACGGCACCGTGCTGCTCGTCTCGGGTCCCTCGGGTGTGGGCAAGTCGTCGCTGCTGCGTGCGGGGCTGATGCCGGCGCTGGCGCAAGGGATGTTGCCGGCGGTCGGATCGCAGCGTTGGCCGCGCCTGCTCGTGACGCCGACCTCAAGGCCGCTGCGCGCATTGGCGGAGCGCTGGACGGAAGTGTTCGGTGGGGACGCCGAAAAGCTTTACGAGGGGCTGCGAGACGAGCCGCAGGATGCCCTGTCCGGAAGTGTCCCGCCGGACCGCCGGCCAATACTGGTGGTTGATCAGTTCGAGGAACTGTTCACCGTGGTGGCCGACGAGCGGGAGCGCCAAGCGTTCGTGGGGGCTCTGCACGCCCTGGCCGAGGGCCCCGCGCAAGCCGGAGTGATCATCGGTGTGCGCGCGGACTACTGGGACCGATGCGCCGCCTACCCGCAGTTGGCCGAGGCCATCCAGGACGGCCAGGTCATCGTCGAGCCGATGACGGAAGAGGATCTGCGGCTGGCCATCACCGGGCCCGCGGCCGCGGTGGGCCTGGAGATCGAGCCGGGCCTGGTGGACACCATCCTGGCCGAGTTGCGCGCCGACCAGGCCGTCGGCGATCGGTACGAGGCAGGGGCCCTGCCCTTGCTCTCGCAGGCGTTGCGCAATATGTGGGACAGGCGGGAGAACGGTCGGCTGACCATCCGCGGCTATGAGGAGTCCGGCCGGATCCGCGACTCCGTACGGCGCACCGCCGACGAGGTCCTGGGGCTCCTATCGACGGACGACCGCAAGACCGCCTTCAAACTCTTCCGGCGGATGACCTTGATCACCGTAGGTGGGCGAGTGGCGCGGCGCAGGGTGACCCTACCCGAGATTCACGCGGCCGTGTCCGCGGACTCGGCGGAGCGGCGGGATCGTGTCGAGACGCTGCTGTCCGCGTTCGCCGACCAGCGATTGATCACTTTGCACGAGGACGCCGTCGAAATCTCCCACGACGCGCTCTTGACCGCCTGGCCGGCGCTCCGTCTGTGGCTCGAGCCCGACTTGACCGCACAGGCGGTGTACGACCAGCTCATCGACGACGCCGCGGAGTGGGCCGAGCACCACCGCGACACCGCCTTCCTCTACCGGGGCGCGCGATTGCTGTCCGTACAGGACAGCCGGCCCCGCTGGGACCGCGACCTCGACAGCTTTCCGCCGCCCGGCCCGACGGTGGAAGGCTTCATCGCGGCATCGACGCGAGAGGCCCGGCGAGCAGACCGCCGTCGCCGTCTCGTGATGGTCGGCCTGGCGGTGCTGACGATCTTCACCCTCATCGCGGCCGGCGCCGCCGTCAACGCGGCGAACGAGGCCGACCACCAACGCAAACTGGCGGTGTCGCGCCAGTTGGCAGCGCAAAGCGAGATCGTCGGCGATCCGATCGCCTCCGCACAGCTGGCCGTGGCGGCGTGGCGAATCGCTCCCACCCCCGAGGCCCGCCATCGTCTGCTGGTCACGGCGGCGGGCGCGACCCGCGGAACGCTCGTCGGGCACGAGGCGTACGTCAGATCATCGGCGTTCAGCCTCGACGGCAGGATGATCGCCACCGGCGGCGTGGACGGGACCGCGCGCCTTTGGGACACGGCTTCGCATCGGCAACTCGGCGCCCCGATCGTCCTCCCCCGACAGGAGTGCTCCGATTGGCTCCCGGCGGGGGTGCAGGTGGCCATCAGTCCCGACGGGCGGGTGCTGGCTTCGGCATGCGCCCGGATCGTCCGGTTCTGGGACGTGTCCACGCACCGACAGGTGGGGCGCCCGCTGGACAACGGGGCTCTCGTCTCGGCGATCGCCTTCGCCCCGGACGGGAGGACTCTCGCGGCCGCGGGCTTCGGGAACATCGTCCGGCTGTGGGATGTCGCCGACGGCCGCCAACGGTGGGAGAACATCGGCCGCGCCACTGGAGCGGACGGCCATGACACGATCAACGCGGTGGCCTTCAGCGCCGACGGGAAGCGCCTCGCCACCGCGAGCTCCGACCGCACCGTACGCCTCTGGGACACCACCTCCCACGATCAGATCGGCGCACCCTTCGCGGGACACACCGGTGACGTCGACGGCGTCGCGTTCAGCCCGGACGGGAAGAGCCTCGCGACCGCGAGCACGGATGGAACCGCCCGGCTCTGGAGTCTGGCCACCCACCGGCAGATCGGTGCCGCCCTGAGGAAGCCCGATGGCAGAAGCGCCTTCCATTGGATCACCTTCAACCCCGATGGCAGGCGACTCGCCACCGCCGGAGACGACGGCCTCATCCGTCTCTGGGACACGACCAGCCACCAGCAGGTGGGCGTACTGGGCGCCAACGACCTTCCCCTCTGGCGAGTGGCGTTCAGCCCTGACGGAAGGCTCCTCTCCACCGCGGGCGACGATGGCGTGGTGCGGCTGTGGGATCCCCTGACCCACCAGCAGATCGGCGACGCCATGCCCGGAAGATCCGCCATCGCTCTGAGCCCCGATGGACGAACCCTCGCCAGCGGCGGACCCGGAAGAGACGATCCGGCGGTCCGCCTGTGGGATGTGGCCACCCAACGTCCTACCGGCCGCCTGCTGCGATCGGCGGACAGCCCGTCGAGCGGCGGCGCCGTCTTTCAGATGGCGTTCAGTGCCGACGGGCGGACACTCACGACTCTGAGCACCGACGCCGTGCGGACATGGGACACGACGAGCGGACGTCAGACCGGTTCTCCCGGCTACGTGGAGAAACGTAGTGGTGTCGCGGCGCTCAGCCCCGGCGGCAGGTTCCTCGCCGTCGAAAAGGACGATTCCATAGTGGCTTGGGACGTCGCGGGCCGCCGCGAGATCGGGACACGAATCCGCGTTCCCGGCAACGCCCCGATCATCTCGGCGATGGCCATCAGCCCCGACGGCGCCTTCCTGGCCACCGATGACTTCGACCGCCACGTGCGTCTTTTCGACGTGGCCAAGGGCCGTCAGATCGGGACTCCGCTGCCCGTCGGCACCAACGTGATCATGGTCTCGATGGCATTCGGCCCCGATGGCAGGACCCTGGCCATCGGAGCAGCCGATGACACCGTACGACTGTGGGACGTGGCGGGCCATCGTCCGATCGGAGCCGCCCTGACCGGTCACGCCGGCCGGATCAGCGCGATGGCGTTCAGTCCTGACGGCAGGATTCTCGCGACCGGCTCCGCGGACCACACCGCGAGGCTGTGGGATCTGTCGACGTACCGTCAGATCGGGGCTCCGCTCACCGGACATACCGGCGCTGTGACCGACATCGCCTACAGCCGGGATGGAACCACCGTCGCGACGGTGGGCGAGGACGGGACCGCGAGGCTGTGGAACGTCGTCCTGCCCGCCGACCCGGTGGCCGCCGCATGTGCCATCGCCGGCCGCTCCTTCACCCGCGCCGAATGGGAGCGCTACGTGCCGCAGGAGAAGTTCCGACGGATATGTCCGTGACTGTGCATACCCGCAGCGAGAATACTGCCCTACGTCAGCCGTATGGATAGGGCGAGGATGTTCCTACGAGGTTTCCGGCGACGAACGGGCAGGCCCGTCCCTGAACTGGCCACGTTGTTCCGTTCGATCGTCGGCCAGGGGCGCGACGTCCATCCGATCGCGTCCGATTTCCTGGAGCACTTCATGGACGGCGCCGGCGCCTCAAGGACGCTGTCGCCGCGCTGGCTGCGCTCGTTCAGAGTGATCCAAAAGGCCGAGCAGAAGAATCAGCACCGTTTCGAACGCCAGCTCGCGCAAGAGGCGAAACGGTTGCCGGACGGCGCCTCGACCTGGCTCCACGATTACTGGGACGCCCGGATCAGTGCGCTCATCGGCACGGAACTCTTCTATGTCAGCAGAATGAGCATGCTGCGCTCACGGGGATCGTTCACCCTGACGCGGACCGGCCCGGAAGTGCGGGTGTCCGGCACGGTTCGCCACCACTGGTTCGATCCCTATGACTGGGACCGCGGCCGATGGGTCTACATCCCCCGGCACGGGTTCGTTCCCATCGCCGTCGGCCGGGAGCTGGTCGAATCCGACGAGGCGCGCAACTTCCTGATGGAGTCACGTCATGTTCAAACGCTGGTGGGCACATTCCTGGACCGGCGATGGCCTCGGCGCCCCACGGCGACCTTCGAATGGTCGCTGGTGAGGATGGGGCACCGATGACCGCGGGCAGCCCCCGTCCCCCCGATCCCACCGAGGTCCACACCGTCGCGGATTTCGTCCGGTCGCTGGTCCTGCTCAAGCAGTGGGCGGGCGAACCACCGCTGAGCAGGCTCCGGTCACTCGGCGGCCAGACGGTGACCCCGGACGGCGCCACGGTCGACGCGTTGCCCAAGAGCACGGTCTCGCATGTTCTGCGGCAGACCGACAAGCTGCCACGATGGGATTTCGTCAAGGCGTTCGTCACCGCGTGCCTGCGCTACTGCGACCATCCGACCGAACTCATCCCTGGTGAGCTCGAAGGCTGGCGGGCGGCCAGGAGCGCCCTGGCCGAGGCGTCCATCAGTACACCGCCCGCAGAGAGCGGCGACGAGCGAACGTCGCCGGTGGTCACGGCGCCCGCGCCGGTGGTCACGGCGCCCGCGCCGGTGGAGCCCGACGGTCCAGTCGCGGTGGACTCGCCGGTGATGATCGCAAGGGCGGATGCGGCCGCTCATTGGGACATCACCGACCATCCCGAACACGACCACACCGTCGCACTCCTGGCACGGCGAGTGGCCCGAGAGGAGGACCGAGCACGCAAGGGGCTGCTCGGCGGCTACAGCATCGCGCCGCTCTCCTTCAGATCGCACGCCGACTCGACCCGCCACGACGACGGCACCGGCGAGATGCGGGACGACCTGTACTCGATCGGCCACTTCTTCAACGACCTACGCCCCCAGCGCCTGCTGGTCGTCGGTGAATCAGGAGCGGGCAAGACGGTGCTCGCGATCGAACTGGTGCTGCAGTTGGTCGAGCCTCTGGTGGAACCCCGGGGGCGGCCCAGTGACCGGCCGATGGTGCCGGTACGCGTGAACGCGGCTCGATGGACCCCGGGGAGCCCATTCGAACAGTGGCTGGCCGAGCAACTGGTGCGGGACTTCGGACTCGCGGCCACGGACGCGCAGCGGCTGGTGCGGGACCGCCGCGTACTGCCGGTGATGGATGGGCTGGACGAGTTGGACCCCGAGCCCTCCGCGGGCCCGCCCCGCCGGGCGATCGGACTGCTGACCGAGCTCAACCGGTACAGCGATCTTTCCGGACGGCGGCCAGGTGCGGTCGTCGTCACCTGTCGAGCCGACCGTCATGCGCAGTTGATCGAATCCCGGGTCGGACTCGACAACTCCACCCGCGTACATCTGCACGACCTGACCGTCGAACAGATCAACGCGTACCTGCGCGCCCGCTGGCCGGACGACCATCCGTGCAGCCCACACCGCGACCACATCCACACGGCGCTGACGGGAACATCGGGGACCGCGGTCCATTCCGCTCTGCGCACACCGTGGCGGCTGTCACTGACCGCGACCGCCGTGGAGTCCGGCGCCGACACCGCCGAACTACTGCACGTCGCCCCTGCCGCAGATCTCCCCGAAGCAGCGGCCCAGATAGGCCGACGACTACTCGAAGCGTACGTCCCGGCGGCGACCGGGCTCACCCCGCGCACAGCCCACGGCACTCCGTACCATCCCGCACAGGTGCGGTCGTGGCTGGAGCACCTCGCCGACCACCTGCGGTGGCAGGCGACCCGCGCCGCCGAGATGGATCGGCCGCCGTCCGGTCTCACGGCGATCGACATCGTCCCGCACCTGCTGTGGCCGATCGGCGGCCGGCGTCGGGTCCGGGCGCTGCACTGCCTGTGCTGCGCGATATTCGCGGTGATCGCCATGCTGGCGTTCTGGGTGGGATCGGCCGTCGATCCCCTCACCGACCTGCGCGACGGGCTGGGCGCGGGAGAAGGTCTTACTCTGGCTCTCATGGTGGGCTGGGTGGCCATCGCCACCGGCCTGTCACTGTCGCCATGGCCGGCCGCCGACGGCGGACGCGCCAACGTCCCCCACAGGCGCCGCATGATCGGCGGACTGCTCGGTGCGCTCGCGGGCGGCCCGGTCGGCGTGCTCGGCGGTCTGGGCGGCCTCATGCTGACGGCAGGCAGAGTGTTCGGTCCGGGCTTCGCCGTCGCCGCGGGTGCCGCTGGGGGCTCGGTGCTCGGAGCTCTCATCGGGCTCACCGCAGCCGGGCGGCAAAGGGCCGAGCACAGGACCCTTTCCGAGGTGATCCGCACCGAGCCACTCACCCTCCTGGGCTTCGGACTGTGCGGGGCGCTCACCGGGCTGCCGCCGCTACGCCTCGCCGCCGCCGGCTCGGTGCAACTGTTCGTCGGGGTAACAGGGGCCTTCGCCCTGGCGTTCGCCCTGGGAGTCGTCTTCAAGATCGCAACGGGTGGTTGGAGCAAGGACGCGGAACTGGCCCACCCGCGAGAGGCCCTTCATCGCAATCCGATGATCGGAGTGGCCTTCGGCCTCACCGGCGGCGTCGCCGCCGTACTCGTGTTCGTCATGAACCAGGGCGTCATCGAGTCAGTGGTGTGCGCGCTCATCGGTGGTGTGGCGTTCGGCCTGGCCTTCGGCGCGATCGCCTGGTCCCGCGCCATGATCGGCCTGCTCATCGCAGCCGCGCGCGGCCTGCTTCCGCTGCGGCTCTGGAGCTTTCTCGACTGGGCCTGCGAGGCACGGCTGCTGCGCATCAGCGGCGCCACCTACCAGTTTCGGCACCGCGAACTTCAGGAATTTCTCACCGCCTCTGAGGACGCCCACAGCACCTGAGTATCGGAGGCCTGCGACGATGGCGATCCAGGCCTGTCTCAAGCCCCGCTGTCCTACGGACGGGGGACCTCGAGACAGGCCCCAGAGCTTTAGCTCGTCCGGGTCAGGACGAAGTCGCAGAGGCCGAGGAACGCCGCCCGCGCCGGCACGTCGGGGACGGTCAGCAGCTCCGCACGGGCCTCGTCGACCCATCGGCGAAGGTCGGCGCGGGCGCGGTCCATCGCCGGGTGCGCGCGTAGCAGGACGAGCGCCTCGGCGTGCGCGGCGTCGTCGGTGAGGTCGGAGGACAGCAGCTCGCGCAGGCGGGCGTCCTCGTCCGCCGCCGAACGCAGCACGTGCAGCACCGGTAGCGTACGGATGCCCTCGCGCAGGTCGGTGCCGGGGGTCTTGCCCGACTCCTCCGACTCCGAGGCGATGTCGAGGATGTCGTCGGACAGCTGGAACGCGACCCCGATCTTCTCGCAGGCCGACGTCAGCGTCGTGACGATCTCCGGAGCGGCGCCGGCCAGGAGCGAGCCCAGGTGCGCCGACGCGGCGATCAGCGAGCCGGTCTTGCCCGCCACCACCTCGATGTAGTGCTCGAGCGGGTCGGCGCCCTCGGCCGGGCCGACGGTCTCCTGGATCTGGCCCTGGACCAGCCGGGCGAAGGTGCGCGCCTGGATGCGCACGGCTTCCGGCCCGAGATCGGCCAGCAGGTCGGAGGCGCGGGCGAACAGGAAGTCGCCGATGAGGATGGCGATGGTGTTGTTCCACCGGGAGTTGGCCGACACCTGGCCCCGGCGCATCACCGCCTCGTCCATCACGTCGTCGTGGTAGAGCGTCGCCAGGTGGGTCAGCTCGACCACGACCGCCACCGGGATGACCCCGGGTGCGGACGGGTCGCCGAACTGGGCGGCGAGCAGTGCCAGCATCGGCCGGAACCGCTTGCCGCCCGCGTCGGCGAGGTGCCGCGAGGCGTCGGTGATGAGCGCGTAGTCGCTCCTCACCGCCTCCCGCAGCGCCTCCTCGACCTCTGTCAGTCGCCCCTGGACATTCGCTGCGAGTGTGTCATCGACGGCCGGAAGGCCCAGAAGGGCACTACTCACAGACTCTCCCCAGGGGTCAGCGAACGAACAGCTGGTTTGCGGCCGACTGCGCCAGGTGCAGCGCAGGGCCGGGAATCACACCGAGGACCAGAGTAACGAACGCCCCAACTCCGACAGCAGCCGCGGTCGTCGGGCTGAATGCCACGGTCGGCCCGTCCGCCGCCGGGTCGCTGAAGAACATCAGCACGATCACCCGGACGTAGAAGAACGCGGCGATCGCGGAGGACACCACGCCGACGATCACGAGCGGCAGCGCGCCGCCGGCGACCGCGGCCTGGAACACCGCGAACTTACCGGTGAACCCGCTGGTCAGCGGAATACCGGCGAACGCGAGCAGGAAGAACGCGAACGTCCCCGCGACGAGCGGCTGGCGCTTGCCGAGCCCCGCCCAGCGGGACAGGTGCCCGGCCTCGCCGCCGGCGTCGCGGACCATCGTGATGACGGCGAAGGCTCCGACGGTCGTGAAGCCGTACGCGGCCAGGTAGAACAGCGTGGCGGACAGTCCCGCCTTGTTGGTCGCGACGACGCCCGTCAGCAGGAAACCGCCGTGCGCGATCGAGGAGTAGGCGAGCATCCGCTTCACGTCGGTCTGCGTGATCGCGACGACCGCGCCGACCAGCATGGTGAGGATGGCGATGGCCCACATCATCGGCCGCCAGTCCCAGCGCAGCGTCTCCAGGCCGACGTAGAACACCCGCAGGACCGCGCCGACCGCGGCGACCACGGTGCAGGAGGCCATCAGCGCGGTGATCGCCGTCGGGGCGCCCTGGTACACGTCCGGCTTCCACGCCTGGAACGGCGCGGCGCCGACCTTGAACAGCAGGCCGACCGAGAGCAGCGCGACGCCCGCGAGCAGCAGCGGCTCGGTGCCGCTCTGCTTGCTGATCGCCGACGCGATGTCCGACAGCCGCACCGAGCCGGCGAAGCCGTACAGCAGCGCGGTGCCGTAGAGGAAGAACGCCGAAGAGAACGCGCCCAGCAGGAAGTACTTCACCGCGGCCTCCTGCGAGAGCAGGCGACGGCGCCGCGCGAGACCGCACAGCAGGTACAGCGGCAGGGACATGACCTCCAGGGCCACGAACATCGTCAGCAGGTCGTTCGACGCCGGGAAGATCAGCATGCCGCCGACGGCGAACAGCACCAGCGGGAAGACCTCGGTCTGCACGAGGCCCGCGACGAGGCTCTCCCGCTCCTCAGGGCTGCCGGGCACCGTGGAGGCCTGCGCCGTGAACGGGCTGGCCTCGTGCGTCCGCTCGGCGATGAGCAGCATCGACATGATGGCGAGGACGAGGATCGTGCCCTGGATGAACAGGGTCGGCCCGTCGACGCCGATGGCGCCCATCGCGGCGACGTGGTGCGGCTGGTCGCCGAGGCCGAGCGCGATCGTCCAGGCGAACGCCGCGACCAGACCGACCGCCGAGACGAAGACCTGCATCCCGTACCGCTGGGCGCGGGGCGCGAGGGCCTCGACGAGCACGCCGACGGCCGCCGCCCCGAGCACGATCAGGATCGGGGCTAGCCGCCCGTACTCGATATGGGGCGTTGGAATGTCCCCCGCCGCCAATACCACGGGTGTCACTGGTGGCTTCCCTTCTCGGCGATCGTCGGCTTCGGGTCCTGCTGGTGGACCTGGATCAGGGTCTGCTTCACCGACGGGTTGATGACGTCCAGCACCGGCTTCGGGTAGAAGCCGAGCGCGACGATGATCGCGATGATCGGCGCGACGACGATCAGCTCGCGCTTTGACAGGTCGCTCATGCCCTTGACCGCCTCGGCGGTCGGGCCGTTCATCGTCCGCTGGTACATCCACAGGATGTAGACGGCGGCCAGGATGATGCCGACCGTCGCGATGACCGCGGGCACCTTGTAGCGGGTGAACGTGCCGACCAGGACCAGGAACTCCGAGACGAAGCTCGACAGACCCGGTAGCGACAGGCCGGACAGACCCGCGACGAGGAAGGTCCCGGCCAGCAGCGGCGCGACCTTCTGCACGCCGCCGTACGCGTCGATCCGCGCCGACCCGCGACGGGAGATCATGAACCCGGCGAGCAGGAACAGCGCGCCGGTCGAGAACCCGTGGTTGACCATGTACAGCGTCGCGCCGCTCTGGCCCTGCGTGGTCATCGCGAAGATGCCCAGCGTGATGAAGCCGAAGTGGGAGATCGACGTGTAGGCGATCAGGCGCTTGATGTCGACCTGGCCGATCGCGAGGACGGCGCCGTACACGATGCCGACCACGGACAGGGTCAGCACGACCGGCGTGAACCACTTGGCCGCACCCGGGAACAGCTCCAGGCAGAACCGCAGCATCCCGTACGTGCCGACCTTGTCGAGCACACCGACGAGCAGCACGGCGGCGCCGGCGGGCGCCTGGCCCGCGGCGTCCGGCAGCCAGGTGTGGAACGGCACCAGCGGCGCCTTGATCGCGAAGGCGATGAAGAAGCCGAGGAACAGCCACTTGGCGGTGGTCGGCGCGATGTGGAGGTTCCGCAGTTCCTCGAACAGGAACGTGCCGTGGCCGGCGTTGGCCGACACGACGTACAGGCCGATGACGGCGGCGAGCATCAGCAGACCGCCGAACAGTGAGTACAGCAGGAACTTGACCGCGGCGTACGAGCGCTGCGGCCCGCCGTAGGACCCGATGATGAAGTACACCGGGATCAGCATCGCCTCGAAGAAGACGTAGAAGAGGAAGATGTCGGTCGCCGCGAAGACGCCGATCATCATCGCCTCGAGGCTGAGCAGCAGCGCGAAGTAGGTCTTCACCGACCGCTTCGGCGGGGTGTCGACGCCGCCCGAGCGCTCCGCGTCGTTCCAGGAGGCCAGCACGACGAGCGGCACGAGGATCGCCGACAGTGCGATGAGCACGAGCGCGACGCCGTCGACACCGACGCTGTAGTGCACGCCGAACTGCTTGATCCACCAGTACTTCTCGGTGAACTGGAAGCGATGGCCGTCCGGCTTGAACTGCACCGCCATGACGATGGTGAGCACCGCCACGACCAGCGTGACGCCGAGGGCGACCTGCTTGGCCAGCAGGTCGCGGCCCTTCGGCAGCAGTGCGACCAGCAGCGCCCCGAGAGCGGGTATCGCGATGAGGGCAGTCAGCATGAGGCGACCTTCCGGTGCGGCAGGGAAGTCGTGGCGACCACTAGATCCTCACCAGGAACAGGGCGCCTACGATCAGGGCGGCGCCGACGAACATTGACAGTGCGTACGAGCGGACGAAGCCGGTCTGCACGCGCCGTACCCTCCCGGACGTCCCTCCGATGAGCGCGGCGAGGCCGTTGACGATGCCGTCGACGCCGCGGTTGTCGAAGTAGACGGTGAGGCGGGTCAGCCACTGGCCGGGCCGCATGAACAGCGACTCGTTGAGCGCGTCGCCGTACAGGTCCTTGCGGGCGAAGGTGACGGCGAGGTTGCCCGCCGGGGCGGTGCGCGGGACCGGACGTCGCAGGTACTGCAGGTACGCGATGCCGATGCCGACCACCATGAGCGCGAACACGATCCCGGTGTACGGCGTGATCAGCTTGTGCGCCGCCTCGGGCTTGCCCACGACCGGCGCGAGGAAGTTCGCGAACCGGTCGCCGGCGATCAGGAACGCGCCGGCCGCGATCGAGCCGATGGCCAGGAAGATCAGCGGGATCGTCATGACCTTCGGCGACTCGTGCGGGTGCACGTCCTTCTCCCAGCGCGGCTCGCCGAAGAACGTCATGAACATCACACGGGACATGTAGTACGCGGTGATGCCGGCGCCGAGCAGCGCGAGCCAGCCGAGAACCTGGCCGGACGTGCCGCCCTTCTCGAAGGCGGCGTCGATGATGCCGTCCTTGGTCCACCAGCCGGACAGGCCGGGGAAGCCGATGATCGCGAGGTAGCCGAGGCCGAACGTCGCGAACGTGATCGGCATGACCTTCCGCAGGCCGCCGTACTTGCGCATGTCGACGTCGTCGTTCATCGCGTGCATGACCGAGCCGGCGCCGAGGAACAGGCCGGCCTTGAAGAAGCCGTGCGCGATGAGGTGCGCGATCGCGAAGACGTACCCGGCCGGGCCGAGGCCGGCGGCCAGCACCATGTAGCCGATCTGCGACATCGTCGAGCCGGCGAGGGCCTTCTTGATGTCGTCCTTGGCGCAACCGATGAGCGCACCGGCGAGGAGCGTGGAGACGCCGACGATCGTGACGAGCAGCCGCGCGTCCGGCGCCAGCTCGAAGATGACGTGGGAGCGGACGATCAGGTAGACGCCCGCGGTGACCATGGTCGCCGCGTGGATGAGCGCCGACACCGGAGTCGGGCCCTCCATGGCGTCGAGAAGCCAGGACTGCAGCGGCAGCTGGGCGGACTTACCGCAGGCGCCGAGCAGGAGCAGCAGGCCGATCGCGGTGATCGTGCCCTGCGACGCCTCCTTGGCGTGGCCGAAGACGTCCTGGAAGCTCAGCGAGCCGAACGTCGCGAACATCACCATGACCGCGACGGACAGGCCGAAGTCGCCGACCCGGTTGACGATGAACGCCTTCTTGGCCGCCGTGGCCGCGCTCGGCTTGTGCTGCCAGAACCCGATCAGCAGGTACGAGGCGAGACCGACGCCCTCCCAGCCGATGTACAGGCCGACGTAATTGTCGGCGAGCACGAGCAGCAGCATGGCCGCCACGAACAGGTTCAGGTAGGCGAAGAACCGCCGCCGGTCCGGGTCGTGGCTCATGTAGCCGATCGAGTAGATGTGGATCAGCGAGCCGACGCCTGTGATCAACAGTACGAAGCTGATCGACAGTGGGTCGATCAGCAGGTTCATATTGATCTTCAGGGATCCGGCCGGGATGTACTCGAAGAGGTGCACGAACCGACTGCGCCCCTCGGCCCCTTGGCCCAGCATCTGCACGAACGCGAGGACACCGACGACGAAGGCCCCGAGGGACATCGCCGTGCCCAGCAGGTGGCCCCACTTGTCGGTGCGGCGCCCGCTCAGCAGCAGGATCGCCGCGCCGGCCAGCGGCAGGGCGATCAGCAGCCAGGCGGCGGACTGGACGCCCTCGGCCGCCTGGGGGTGGAGTTCCGGCCCCGCGGCGAGAACAGCGTTCATCGTGGTCATCGAGATGTCCTCAGTACTTCAGCAGGTTGGCGTCGTCGACCGACGAGGACTTCCTGCTCCGGAAGATCGTCATGATGATCGCCAGTCCGACGACGACCTCGGCCGCGGCGACGACCATCACGAAGAACGCGATGATCTGCCCGTCGAGGCTGCCGTGCATGCGGGCGAAGCTCACGAACGCCAGGTTGGTGGCGTTGAGCATGAGCTCGACGCACATGAAGACCACGATGGCGTTGCGGCGGATCAGCACGCCGATCCCGCCGATCGTGAACAGGATGGCGGACAGAACCAGGTAGTGGCCCGTCACTGTTCCTCCTCCTCGACCTCGACCGGCTTGGCGATCACGGCCTTGACCGTCGCGGTGTCGTGTTTGGCGACCGACTCGGGCGAGACGCCGTGCAGGTCCTCGTGTTCACCGCTGCGGCGCCGGGCGATGACCGGGCTGACCGACAGCTCCGAGACACTGCCGTCGGGCAGCAGGGCCGGCATGTCGACGGCGTTGTGCCGGGCGTACGTGCCGGGCGGCGGCAGCGGCGACACGCGGTCGCTCTTGATCCGCTCCTTCGACAGCTGCTTCTGCGTCGGCTTCGGACGGAGCCGCTCGCGGTGGGCGAGCACCATCGCACCCAGCGCCGCGGTGATCAGCAGGGCGCTGGTCACCTCGAACGCGAAGACGTACTTGGTGAAGATCAGCCGCGCCAGGCCCATGACATTGCCGCCGTTGGCGTTGGCGTCCTTCAGGCCGGCCGACTTCGGCAGCGTCGCGTGGCCGAACCCGACGAACAGCAGGACGGCGAAGCCGATGCCGACGATGACGGCGGCGACGCGCTGACCCTTGATCGTCTCGACCAGGGACTCGGTCGAGCTGACACCGATGATCATGACGACGAACAGGAAGAGCATCAACACCGCGCCGGTGTAGACGATCACCTGCACGAACGCCAGGAACGGCGCCTCGTTCACGGCGTACAGCACCGCGAGCGAGAACATCACCGCCGCCAGCATCAGCGCCGAGTGCACGGCCTTCCGCGTCAGGATCATGCCGAGGGCCGCGGCGACCGAGACGACGGCGAGGATCCAGAAGATCGCACTCTCGCCCGTCTGGTGCGCGCCCGCGGCCACTACCCCGGTCATTTGGCACCGTCCTTGGACTCGCTCTTGGCGCCGAGGAGGTAGTAGTCCTCTTCGGTCTCGCCGAGACGCATCTCGTGCGGCGGAGCCTCCATGGCCTCGGTCAGCGGCGCGAGCAGCATCTCCTTGGTGTAGATGAGGCTCTCGCGGCTGTCGTCGGCGAGCTCGTACTCGTTGGTCATCGTGAGCGCCCGCGTCGGGCACGCCTCGATGCACAGCCCGCAGAGGATGCACCGCAGGTAGTTGATCTGGTAGACGCGGCCGTAGCGCTCACCCGGGGAGAACCGCTCCTCCTCGGTGTTGTCCGCGCCCTCGACGTAGATCGCGTCCGCCGGGCACGCCCACGCGCACAGCTCACAGCCGACGCACTTCTCCAGGCCATCGGGCCAGCGGTTCAGCTGGTGACGGCCGTGGAAGCGCGGCGCCGTGGGCTTCTTGACCTCTGGGTACTCCACCACCTCGGTCTTGCTGAGCATCTGGTGGAAAGCGACGCCGAACCCCTTGATCGGGTTCAGGAAATCAAGCACGGGTGGCCTCCGCAGAGTTGGACGCACGGGCGTTGCCGACGCCGTGGTAGTGCGGCGCGTCGAGCGGCGGCACCGGGAACCCGCCCGCCATCGGGTCGTGCTCCGCCCCGGCCTCGGCCTCCTCCGCCTGCGCCTCCTGGGCGGACGTCCGCTCCCAGACGAACGAGCCGAGCAGCAGGAGCAGGGCGACCACGGCGGCGATCAGCATGATCGGCACGACGTCGTGCCTCTCGTTGCGCAGGGCCCGCACCGCCGACACGAAGAGAATCCAGCCGAGCGAGACCGGGATGAGGACCTTCCAGCCGAGCTTCATCAGCTGGTCGTAGCGGACCCGCGGCAGGGCGGCGCGCAGCCAGATGAAGAAGAAGGTGAACATCCAGATCTTGACCAGGAACCACAGGATCGGCCACCAGCCGGCGTTGGCGCCGGACCAGAACCAGGTGATCGGCCACGGGGCGCGGTAGCCGCCGAGGAACAGCGTCACGCACAGCGCCGACAGCGTCGTCATGTTCACGTACTCGGCGAGGTAGAACATCATGAACTTCAGCGACGAGTACTCGGTGTGGTAGCCGGCGACCAGCTCGCCCTCGCCCTCGGGCAGGTCGAACGGGATACGCCCCGACTCCCCCATCATCGTGAAGATGTAGATCACGAACGACGGCAGCAGCAGGACCGCGTACCAGGACGGCGTGTGGAACGTCATCCCGGCGAGCTTGAACGCGCTGCCGTGCGCCTGCGCCGCGACGATCTCCGAGGTGGACAGCGACCCGGCGAACAGGAACACCGCCACGAACGACAGACCCATCGCGATCTCGTACGAGATCACCTGGGCGCTGGAGCGCAGCCCGCCGAGCAGAGCGTACGGCGACATCGACGACCAGCCGGCGAGCACGAAGCCGTACACGCCGATCGAGGCCATCGCCAGCGGCAGCAGCACCGCGACCGGCAGGTCGGCCAGCTGCAGCGGCGTCTTGTGCCCGCCGATCGAGACGACCCCGCCCCACGGGATGATCGAGAACGACACCATCGCGGGCGCGGCGGCGAGGATCGGCGCGAGGAAGAACACCACCTTGTCCACGCCGCGCGGGACGATGTCCTCCTTCAGCGCGCCCTTGATGCCGTCGAACAGCGCCTGCAGGATGCCGAAGGGGCCGGCGCGGTTCGGGCCGGGCCGCAGCTGCATCCGGCCGATGATCCGGCGCTCCGCCCAGACGGTGATCAGCACCGTCAGCAGCAGGAACACGAAGATCACCAGCGCCTTGGCGCCGATCAGCCACCACGGGTCGTGGCCGAAGCTGTTCAGCGTGGCGCCCTCGGCGAGGACGTGGGTGGCGTTCATGCGACGCTCCCGTTCTGGATCTTCACGACCGCCCCGGCCGAAACGCCCAGGTCCCGGTGGACCGCGCAGCCTGGGGAGTTCTCGGGGAGCCAGACCACGCGATCCGGCATGTCGACGACCTCCAGCGGAAGGGTGATCTCGCCGTGCGCCGTGGCCACGGTGACCTTCCCGTCCACTCCGATCTCCTCGGCCGTCGCCGCGCTCAGGCGGGCGACCGGCGCTTTGGCCGTGCCCGCGAGGTACGGCTCACCGGCCTGCATCCGGCCCGCGTCGAGCAGCATCCGCCAGGTGGCCAGCAGCGCCTCGCCCTTGCCCGGGTCCGCGGGAACGGCGGCGGGCACGCTCGGCAGGCTCGGCCGGTCGCCGCGGAACGCGCCGAGCGCGGCGAGCTCGCGGCGGGCCGCCGCCGAGTCCGGCAGGCCCAGGTGGACGTCGAGCTGGTCGGCGATGGCGGCCAGCACCTTCAGGTCCGACATCACGCCGGGCGTCTTGAGCACGACGTCGAACTGGCGGCCGCGGCCCTCCCAGTTGACGAACGTCCCGGCCTTCTGCGTCACCGTCGCCACCGGCAGCACCACGTCGGCGCGGTCGGTGACCGCGCTGACCCGCTGCTCGAGGCTGACGATGAACTGGGTGTTCTCCAGCGCCTCCAGCGCGGCGGCCGGGTCCGGCAGGTCGTGCGGGTCGACGCCGCCGACGAGCAGCGCGTCGATCTCGCCGGCTCGCGCGGCGGCGAGGATGCCCTCGGTGTCGCGGCCCGGCGTCTCCGGCAGCGAGCTCACGGTCCAGGCGCGGGCGACCTCGCCGCGCGCGGCGGCGTCGGTGACCGGGCGGCCGATCGGCAGCAGGGTCGGCAGCGCGCCGGCCTCGACGGCGCCGCGCTCACCGGCCCGGCGCGGGATCCACGCCAGGCGGGCGCCGGTGGCCGTGGCCAGGCGGCCGGCGGCCGACAGCGCGCCGGGCACCGACGCGAGCCGCTCGCCGATGAGCACGATCGCGCCCTCGGCCTTGAGCAGCTCGGCCGCGGCCTTGCCCGCGTCGTCCAGGGCCGTCCCGGTGATCAGGTCGCCGAGCGTCTCGGCCTCGCCGCCGGGCGCCGTCTTCAGCAGCGTGCCGGACATCTTGCGCAGGCCGCGCGTGGCGTACGGGGCGACGGAGTAGACCTTGAGGCCGTGCTTGCGGGCCGCCTTGCGGAGCCGTAGGAAGACGATCGGCGACTCCTCCTCCGGCTCGAAGCCGGCGAGCAGCACCGCCGGGGCCTGCTCCAGGTCGGCGTAGGACACCGTGATCGGCCGGCCGGCGACGGTCGCGGCCAGGAACTCGGCCTCCTCGCCCGAGTGCGCGCGGGCGCGGAAGTCGATGTCGTTCGTGCCGAGCGCGATGCGGGCGAACTTGCTGTATGCGTAGGCGTCCTCGAGCGTGACGCGGCCGCCGGTCAGCACGGCCGCCTTGCCCCGGGCGCGCGCCAGGCCCTCGGCCGCGACGCTCAGCGCCTCCGGCCAGGACGCCGGCTCCAGCACGCCGTCCTCGTTACGGATCAGCGGGTGGGTCAGGCGGTCGGGCTGGGTGGCGTACGTGAACGCCCACCGGCCCTTGTCGCAGTTCCACTCCTCGTTGACCTGCGGGTCGTCACCGGCCAGCCGGCGCGTCACCTTGCCGCGCCGGTGGTCGGTGCGCTGGGCGCAGCCGGAGGCGCAGTGCTCGCAGACGCTCGGCGTCGACACCAGGTCGAACGGCCGGGAGCGGAAGCGGTACGCCGCGCCGGTCAGCGCGCCGACCGGGCAGATCTGCACCGTGTTGCCGGAGAAGTACGACTGGAACGGCTCGTCGGTCGCCGCGCCGACCTGCTCCTTGGCGCCGCGCTCGAACAGGTCGATGAACGCGTCGCCCGCGATCTGGTCGGAGAACCGCGTGCAGCGGGCGCACTGGATGCACCGCTCGCGGTCCAGCAGCACCTGCGAGGACAGCGCGACCGGCTTCGGGAACGTCCGCTTCGTCTCGACGAACCGGGACTCGCCGCGGCCGTTGGACATCGCCTGGTTCTGCAGCGGGCACTCGCCGCCCTTGTCGCAGATCGGGCAGTCCAGCGGGTGGTTGATGAGCAGCAGCTCCATCACGCCGTGCTGGGCCTTGTCCGCCACCGGCGAGGTGAGCTGGGTCTGGATCACCATGCCCGGCATGACCGTGGTGGTGCAGGACGCCTGCGGCTTGGGCATCGGCCGCCCGTTGCCGGCGTCCGGGATCTCCACCAGGCACTGGCGGCAGGCGCCGACGGGGTCGAGCAGCGGGTGGTCGCAGAACCGCGGGATCTGGATGCCGAGCAGCTCGGCGGCCCGGATGATCAGCGTGCCCTTCGGGACACTGATCTCGAAGCCGTCGATCGTGACGGAGATCAAGTCCTCGCGCTTCTCGACCCCGGTGCTGTCGGTGACGGTCACTTTCCACCTGCCCACGCGGTCGAGGCGGCCCGGTCGAAGGGACAGCCGCCCTGTTCGAAGTGCTGGATGTACTCGTCGCGGAAGTACTGGATCGACGAGGTCACCGGGCTGGTCGCACCGTCGCCGAGCGCGCAGAACGACCGGCCGAGGATGTTGTCCGACAGGTCGAGGAGGGTGTCGAGGTCCTTCTCGCTGCCCTCGCCCTTTTCCAGACGCTTGAGCATCTGCTTGTACCAGTAGGTGCCCTCGCGGCACGGCGTGCACTTACCGCACGACTCGTGCGCGTAGAACTCGCTCCAGCGCAGGACCGCCCGGACGACGCAGGTCGTCTCGTCGAAGAGCTGCAGCGCCCGGGTGCCGAGCATGGAACCCGCCGCGCCGACCGACTCGAAGTCCAGCGGCACGTCGAGGTGCTCGTCGGTGAAGAGCGGCGTGGAGGAGCCGCCCGGCGTCCAGAACTTCAGCCGGTGGCCGTTCCGGATGCCGCCCGCCATGTCGAGCAGCTCGCGGAGCGTGATGCCCAGCGGCGCCTCGTACTGGCCCGGCCGGGTCACGTGGCCGGACAGGCTGAAGATGCCGAATCCCTTGGACTTCTCGGTGCCCATCGCGGCGAACCAGTCGGCCCCGTTCGCGACGATGCCGGGAACGCTGGCGATCGACTCGACGTTGTTGATCACGGTGGGGCCGCCGTACAGGCCGGCCACCGCCGGGAAGGGAGGCTTGAGCCGGGGTTGGCCGCGGAACCCCTCGAGGGAGTCGAGCAGCGCCGTCTCCTCGCCGCAGATGTACGCGCCGGCGCCGGAGTGGACGACGAGCTCCAGGTCGAAGCCGGAGCCGAGGATGTTCTTGCCGAGGTAGCCCGCCTCGTACGCGTCGGCGACCGCCTGCTGCAGGCGGCGGATGACGTGCAGGACCTCACCGCGCACGTAGATGAAGGCGTGGTTCGCGCGGATCGCGAACGAGCTGATGATGATGCCCTCGATCAGCACGTGCGGGTTGGCCATCATCAGCGGGATGTCCTTGCACGTGCCCGGCTCGGACTCGTCCGCGTTGACCACGAGGTAGTGCGGCTTGCCGTCGCCCTGCGGGATGAAGCCCCACTTCAGGCCGGTCGGGAAGCCCGCGCCGCCACGGCCGCGCAGGCCGGAGTCCTTCACCGCCTGGATGAGGTCGTCCGGATTCGTGCTCAGGGCCGTGCGGAACGCCTGGTACCCACCGGCGTTCTCGTACCCGCGCAGGGTGAACGAGTCCGCCTGGTCCCACGTCTTCGTGAGGATGGGAGTGAGGGTCGTCATTTGGTCTCCTCGGGCTCAGGAGCGGTCCAGCCGTTGCGCTTGGCCAGCTCCAGGCCGACCAGCGACTCCGGACCGGCCTGCACGCCCTCTCCGGCGCGGCCGTCATTGAAGCCCGCGAGCACCCGCGACGCCTGCTTCCAGGAGCACACCGAGCCCGGGCCGCGGGTCGGGGCGACCGCCTTGCCGGCGCGCAGGTCGTCGACGAGCTGCTTGGCCTTCTCCGGCGTCATGTCGTCGAAGAACTCCCAGTTGACCATCACCACGGGGGCGAAGTCGCAGGCGGCGTTGCACTCGATCCGCTCGAGGCTGACCTTGCCGTCCTCGGTCGCCTCGTCATGACCGACGCCGACGTGCTCGGACAGCTCTTCCCAGATCTGGTCGCCGCCCATGACCGCGCACAGCGTGTTGATGCAGACGCCGACGTGGTAGTCGCCGACCGGCTCCCGCTTGTACTGCGTGTAGAACGTCGCGACGCCCGTGACCTGCGCGGGCGTGATGCCCAGCGTGTCGGCGCAGAACTGGATGCCGTCGTCGCTGACGTACCCGACCTCGGACTGCACCAGGTGCAGCATCGGCAGCAGCGCCGACCGCGGCTTCGGGTAGCGGGCGATGATCTCTTTCGCGTCCCGTTCGAGCCGCTCCAGCACGTCTGGCTCGAAACTCATCGGTCGACTCCCCCCATGACCGGGTCGATACTCGCGACCGCCGCGATGATGTCGGCGACCTGGCCGCCCTCGGACATCGCCGGGGCCGCCTGCAGGTTGGTGAACGACGGGTCGCGGAAGTGCACCCGGTACGGGCGGGTGCCGCCGTCGCTGACCGCGTGGCAGCCGAGCTCGCCGCGCGGCGACTCCACCGCGGCGTACACCTGGCCGGCCGGCACGCGGAATCCCTCGGTCACCAGCTTGAAGTGGTGGATGAGGGCCTCCATGGACTGGCCCATGATGTGCGCGATGTGGTTCGGCGAGTTGCCCATGCCGTCGGGCCCCAGCGCGAGCTGCGCCGGCCAGCCGATCTTCTTGTCCTCGATCATCACCGGGCCGGACTTGGCGGAGCCGGAGCTCAGCCGGTCGAGGCACTGCTCGATGATCTTCAGGGACTCTTCCATCTCCGCCATACGGACGAGGTAGCGGCCGTACACGTCGCACGTGTCCACCGTCGGCACGTCGAACTCGTACGTCTCGTAGCCGCAGTACGGCTGCGTCTTGCGCAGGTCCCACGGCAGGCCCGCCGCGCGCAGGACCGGGCCGGTGACGCCGAGCGCCATGCAGCCGGTCAGGTCGAGGTAGGCGATGTCCTTCGTCCGCGCCACGAACACCGGGTTCGCGTCGAGGAGCTTGCGCAGCTGCTTGAGCCGCTGCTTCTCCCGCTTGACGAAGTCACCGATCTTGTCGATCGCGCCCGGCGGGAGGTCCTGTGCGACGCCGCCCGGCCGGATGTAGGCCATGTTCATCCGCAGGCCCGCGACCATCTCGAAGATGTCGAGGGCGTACTCACGCTCGATGAACCCGTTGAGCATGACGGTGGTCGCACCGAGCTCCAGGCCGAACGTCGCGATCGCGACCAGGTGCGAGGAGATCCGGTTGACCTCCATCATCATCACCCGGATGACCTGCGCCCGCTCCGGGACGTCATCGGTGACGCCGAGCAGCTTCTCCACCGCGAGGCAGTACGACGCCTCGTTGTACAGCGGCGCGAGATAGTCCATGCGGGTGCAGAACGTGGTCCCCTGGGTCCACGTCCGGTACTCCATGTTCTTCTCGATGCCGGTGTGGAGGTAGCCGATGCCCAGCCGGGCCTCGTCGACCGTCTCGCCGTCGAGCGTCAGGATGAGCCGGAGCACGCCGTGCGTCGACGGGTGCTGGGGACCCATGTTGACGACCATGCGGTCCTCGTCGCCGGACGCCGCGGCGTCGACGATCTGGTCCCAGTCCTGGCCGCCCACGTTGTAGACGGTGCCCTCGGTCGCCTCGCCCGTGCCGTAGGCGTCGTAATCCGTGGCCGTCATACGTACGACCTCCTCTCGTCGGGCGGGGGCACCTTCGCCCCGCGATACTCGACGGGGATGCCGCCGAGGGGGTAGTCCTTGCGCTGCGGGTGGCCCTGCCAGTCGTCCGGCATCATGATCCGCGTCAGCGCCGGGTGGCCGTCGAAGACGATCCCGAAGAAGTCGTACGTCTCGCGCTCGTGCCAGTCGTTGGTCGGGTAGACCGCGACGAGCGACGGGACGTGCGGGTCGGTGTCGGGGGCGGTGACCTCGAGCCGGACGCGCCGGTTGTGGGTCATCGACAGCAGCGGGTAGACCGCGTGCAGCTCCGCGCCGGCCTCGGCCGGGTAGTGCACGCCGGAGACGCCGGTGCACAGCTCGAAGCGCAGCTTCGGGTCGTCGCGCAGGGTCTGGGCGACCGCGACCAGGTGCTCGCGGCGGACGACGAGCGTCAGCTCGCCCCGGTCCACGACGACCCGCTCGATCGCCTCGCCGAACTCGGGGTAGGCCCGCTCGAGCTCGTTCGCGATCTCGTCGAACTCGCCCTCGGCGCCGGTCGTGCGGGGACCGCCGTACGGGCGCGGGCTGGAGACCTTCGGCGCCTGCCGGACGACGAGCTTGCCGTACCCGGAGGTGTCACCGGTGGTCTTCGCGCCGAACATGCCCATGCGGGCGATCGGCTGTTCGCGCCGCTCTTCCTCGGCGTGCGCGGGCAGCTGGTCGGCGGCCTGCTCGGCCTGCTGCTCGGGGTGCTGGGACGTCACAAGACCACCTCGGGCTGGTCCAGGAGGGGCAGCTGCCGGAGCTTGGCCTTCTCGAGCTCCTCGATCTCCCGCTTGCGGTGCACGCCCATCTTGGTGTTCTGGATCTTGTCGTGCAGCTTGAGGATCGCGTCGAGCAGCATCTCCGGGCGCGGCGGGCAGCCGGGCAGGTAGATGTCGACCGGGACGATGTGGTCGACGCCCTGGACGATCGCGTAGTTGTTGAACATGCCGCCGGAGGAGGCGCACACGCCCATCGCGATGACCCACTTCGGCGAGGCCATCTGGTCGTAGATCTGCCGGAGCACGGGGGCCATCTTCTGGCTCACCCGACCGGCGACGATCATCAGGTCGGCCTGCCGCGGCGAGCCCGAGGCGCGCTCCATGCCCCATCGGGAGAAGTCGTGGCGCGGGTCGCCCGTCGCCATCATCTCGATGGCACAACAGGCGAGGCCGAACGTCGCCGGCCACACCGAACTCTTCCGCGCCAGCCCGATGACCTGCTCGACCGTGGTCAGCAGAACACCGGCGGGGAGTTTCTCTTCAAGACCCATTGTCAGTCCCACTCCAGACCACCGCGACGCCACACGTAGGCGTACGCGATGAGGACGGTGACGATGAAGAGCACCATTTCGACGAGACCGAACAGCCCCATGTGGTCGAAGGCGACCGCCCAGGGGTAGAGGAAGATGATCTCGATGTCGAAGACGATGAACAGCATCGCCGTCAGGTAGTACTTCACCGGGAAGCGGCCGCCGCCGACCGGCTGCGGTGTCGGTTCGATACCGCATTCGTACGCCTCGAGCCGGGCGCGGTTCCAGCGCTTGGGCCCCGTGAAGGACCCCATGACCACCGAGCCGACGGCGAACAGCAGCGCGAGTGCGCCCAGTACGACAATAGGAACGTAGAGGTTCAAATCCCTACACCCCCCTCTTGGTGAGTGCCTTCGAACACGCCTCCGGCGCTGTGAAAATCCTAGGCAACGCGATCATCACTTCTTCTCTCGGGGTCTCACGCCGCCGGCGCCATCTTCGACATCGCGTTGATGACCCGGTCCATCGCGTCGCCGCCCCGCGGATCCGTCAGGTTGGCGAGCAGCTTCAGCGTGAACCGCATCAGCGTCGGGTGCGGCAGGCCGTGGCGTGTCGCGAACTTCATGACGCGCGGATCACCGATCGCCTTCACGAAGATCCGCCCGATCGTGTAGTAGCCGCCATAGGTCTCCTTCAGCACGCGCGGGTAGTCGTGCAGGGCACGCTCGCGCTGCGCGGCGGTGGGCCGGCCCAGCGCCTGAGCGATGATCTCGGCCGCCATCTCCCCGGACTCCATCGCGTACGCGATGCCCTCGCCGTTGAACGGGTTGATCATCCCGCCGGCGTCGCCGACCAGCACGAGGCCGCGCGTGTAGTGCGGCGTCCGGTTGAAGCCCATCGGCAGGGCGGCACCGCGCACCGGGCCGGTGGCGTTGTCCTCCTGGTAGCCCCACTCCTCCGGCATGCCGGCGAGCCAGCTCTTCAGGAGGGCGCGGTAGTCGACGTTCTTGAACGCCTCGCTCGTGTTGAGCAGGCCGAGGCCGACGTTGGAAGTGCCGTCGCCGACGCCGAAGATCCAGCCGTAGCCGGGCAGCAGCCGGTCGCCGTCCCACAGCTCCAGCCAGGACTCGAGGTAGTCGTCGTCGTGGCGCGGGCTCGTGTAGTAGCGCCGGACCGCCACGCCGATCGGCCGGTCGTCGCGCTTGCGCAGCCCCATGGCGAGCGACAGCCGGGTGGAGTTGCCGTCGGCGGCGACGACGAGCGGCGCCTTGAACGTGACCTCGCCGTCCTCGGTCTTGGCGACGACGCCGGTGATCCGGCCGGTGCGGTCGTCGAGGACCGGGCCGGTCACGTTGGTGTTCATGCGGAGCTTCACCCCGGCGGCGACGGCGCGCTCGGCGAGGATCTCGTCGAAGTCCATGCGGGTGCGGACCAGGCCGTAGTCGGGATAGCTCGCCAGGTCGGGCCAGGGCAGCTCCAGACGGGTGCCGCCGCCGATGATCCGCAGGCCCTTGTTCCGGATCCAGCCGGGAGCGTCGAGGTCGACGCCCATCTTGATCAGCTGCTTGACCGCACGGGGGGTCAGGCCGTCACCGCACACCTTCTCGCGCGGGAACGTCGTCTTCTCCAGCAGGAGGACGTTCAGGCCCGTCTGGGCCAGGTGATAGGCCGTGGTCGAGCCCGCCGGGCCGGCGCCGACGACGATGACGTCGGCCTCGGTCTCGGTGTTCTGCTGCGGTACGGCCACTGGCTCGGTCACGAGAATCCTTCGGGTGCACGGTTTCGGTTGTGCCGCCCCGGGTCGGGGGCGATGCCGCGACGGATCGTACGGGGCTGCGTGGAGCCGGGTGCGACCCGGGGTGCGTCTGGCTCTCTTGTTCTTTTGTGAAGCGCTTCACAAGCGCCTTACACCGTGAGTGTAAACCTTGCGTGACATCGCTTGGGAACCACGCGCCCGGCCCGATCGTACGCGCCCTCCCGCATGCGGCGTTAACCGAGGGCTTGCGTACGCTTACCGTTCTTGGCGTCCTCCCTCGTCCGGAGGCGAGGGATTCCAACCTGTCCCGTCTACGGGGAGGAGAGAGCAGGTTGAGGTTCGCGGTTCGCAGGCCGGGCAACCCCGAGGCCTCCCCGCGCAGTCACCGTCCGCCCGACGGCGATGTCTCGGATGTTCCTGGCCGCGTTCACGTCTGCATGGTCGGTGTGCCCGCAGGCGCGACAGTGAAAGACCGCTTGGCTCTCGCGGTTCTCCGCTGCGCGATGCCAGCAGGCATTGCAGGTGATGGACGTGTTCGCGGGATTGACCCGCACTACCCGCCGCGGAGCCTTCTGCTCCAGCCGGGACACGAGCAAGCCCCAACCGGCCGCGTGGATCGACCGATTCAACCCCGCTTTGGCCCGCACGTTCTCTCCTGGTGCGTCGATCGTGCCGCGGGCCGAGCGGACCATGTTCTTGATCTTCAGGTCCTCCACGCTGATCACACTGAATCGGCGAGCCAACGTGGTGGAGGTCTTCTCGACCCAGTCCTTGCGTCGGTCGGTCTCACAAGCTTTCAGCCGGGCGATGGCGGTCTTGAGTCGCGCACGCCGGTTCGACCCGCGCTGCGCCCGGGCAAGTCGGCGCTGCAATCGCGCCAACCGTTCGGTCTCCTTGACCGACAGACCCCAGACCGACAGCAACTCGCCGGTGGACAGCGCGGCCGAGATCGCCACACCACGGTCGACACCGACGGCCTCGTTGGTAGCCGGCCGGTCGATCGGGCGGGGGATCGCAGCGAAGGCGACGTGCCAACGGCCGGCCGGGTCGAGCGTGATGCGATACGACCTCACGTCGTCGGGGACGCGGCGAGACCAGCGAAACCGGACCCAGCCGACCTTCGGCACCTTCACCTCGCCGACCTTCCGCGACACCCGGCGCACGTCCCACTGGGTGCCACGCCGCCCGGTGATGCGGAATCCCTCATGCCAGTGGCGCTTTCGCCAGGTCGGACGCCCATGCGTACCGTTGAAGAAGTTGCTCATGGCCCGCGCGAAGTCCCGCAGCGCTTGTTGCTGCACCGTCTGCGACCCGGTTCGCAGCCAGTCGAACTCCTTCCTGGCTTCCGTAAGTTGACGGCACTGTTCCAGATACCCTGGCGCGCTGGCTCGCCCAGGCCGCCAGCGCTGGTGCTGTTCTACCGCCAAATTCCATACAAACCGGGCGTGCGAGCAGTGCGCCAACAACGCCGCCTCCTGGGCGGCAGTCGGAGCAAGCCGAAACCGCACGCGAACACACTATCGACCAGCACCCACAGATGAGGGAGGGAGCGGCGTTTTACCCCGGTCAGAAGGCCGGAGCCTCCACGCCGCACATTCGATGACTCGCGCATCCCTGGACAAGCGACCGGCCGAGGTTGCGGCGATGTTCGACCGCACCGCCGCGCGGTACGACCTGCTCAACGACCTGATGACCGGCGGCCTGGACCGGCTGTGGCGCCGTGAGGTCGTCAAGGCCCTGGACGTACGGGCTGGTGAGCGGGTCCTCGACCTGGCGGCCGGCACCGGCACCTCCTCGGTGCCGTTCGCGCAGGTGGGCGCGCACACCGTCGCCTGCGACTTCTCCCTCGGCATGCTGCAGGAGGGCATGCGCCGCAACGGCTCGGCGGGCCTGCGGTTCGTTGCCGGAGACGCGCTGCGGCTGCCGTTCGCCGATTCGTCGTTCGACGCCGTAACCATCTCGTTCGGGATCCGTAACGTCAGCGACACCGTTCAGGCACTCGCGGACATGCGCCGGGTGACGAAGCCGGGCGGGCGACTGGTCGTCTGCGAGGTCAGCCGGCCGCCGAACCCGGTGATCCGGACCATGCACGGCCTGCACCTGAAGGTCGGCCTGCCGCTGATGGCCAAGGTCAGCTCGAACCCGGACTCCTACCACTACCTGGCGGAGTCGACGGCGGCCTGGCACGACCAGGCGGGGTTCGCCCGGCTGATCCAGGAGGCCGGCTGGACCTCGGTGCGCTGGCGCAACCTCACCTTCGGCGCCGTCGCCCTCCACCACGCCGTCCGCTGAGGAGCCCGCGGCCCCTACGCGGGAAGCGGGCTTAAGAAGCGGCGTCCGGGCCGTTCGGCGCGGGCTTACGGCTGCCGGTGACCGGCTCCGGGTCGCCGTCCTCGCGCCGCTCGGCGGGGCCCGGCTCAGCCGAGGCGGCGGGCTCCGGGTCGTCGTCGTCCTCGCGGGCCGCGCCGGCGGCGAGGTTCTCCCGCATCCGGGCGGCACGACGGGTCACGGAGGTCGAGACAGCGTCGCGCTGCCGGGACAGCAGCACGAAGCTGACGATGCCGCTGATCAGGACCGCCAGCGCGAGCAGCAGGAAGCCACGTGCCCCGACGAGGAACAGCACTCCGGCGGTCGCGCCGAACAGCGCCAGCCGGGCAAGGGTGTAAAGAAGTACGGAACGCATGACCTTCTGAGAGTATCCCCACCCGCCGAAGGTCCGTCCGGGACCCGGCCCGCCGGGCACCCGGACCCGCATTACTCCTGGCCACCGGCCCCGGGACGAGACGTCACTCGATTCCGGGCGGCTCCTCCGCGAGGATCTCGGCGTACAGCTTCGGGTCGACGTTGCAGCCGGAGACGATGGCGACGTGACGCTGGGGGCGGCCCGCGTGGTGGCGGCCCCGGGAGGCGGTCGACACGAGGTGCCCGGCGGTCGCGACCGCCCCACCCGGCTCTGCGACCAGGCCCGCGCGACGCGCGAGCAGCCGCATCGCCTCCCGGATCTCGTCCTCGCCGACGGTGATGATGTCGTCGACGTGCGCGCGCAGGTGCTCGAACGGCAGTTCGCCGATGCGCTCGACGCGCAGGGCGTCGGCGATCGTACGGCCGGTCTCGGCGGCCGGCCAGCCGATCCGCTGGCCGGCCAGGAAGGACGCCTTCGCGTCGGCGGCCAGCTCCGGCTCCACGCCGATGACCTTGGTCTCGGGCCGTTTGGCCTTGATCGCCGTGGCGATGCCGGAGATCAGTCCGCCGCCGCTGATGGGCACGAAGACCGCGTCCACCTCGGGTTCGTCGTCGAGGATCTCCAGACCGATCGTGCCCTGTCCCGCGATGATCCGGCGGTCGTCGAACGGCGGGATGAGCGCGTACCCGTGGGCGGCGGCCAGCCGGTCGGCCGTCTCGACGCGCGCCTCAATGGTCGGCTCGACGAAGACGATCTCCGCACCGAGCAGGCGGCAGGCGTCGACCTTCACCGCGGGAACCGTGTTCGGCATCACCAGGACGGCCGGGATGCCGAGGACGTTCGCGGCGTACGCGACGGCCTGCGCGTGGTTGCCGCTGGAGTGCGCGATGACGCCGCTCTTCCGCTCCTCCTCGGGCAGCGCGCTGATCGCGGCGTACGCGCCGCGGAGCTTGAAGGAGCCGACCGGCTGCAGCGACTCGGCCTTCAGCAGGAGAGGAGCGGAGGGCGCCGTACCACGAAGCGGCACCAAGGGGGTACGGACGGCGACGCCGGACAGCCGCCGAGCGGCGTCCTCGATCTCCTCCAAAGTCACAAGATCGGGCATATCGATCACCCTACGGGGAGTGAACGGGTCACCGCGCACCGGTCGACATCTCACCCCGAGGCGGTGATCATCCCACCGTCGTGCTGCCGTCATCTCACGGTAAGACCGGTGCCATCCGGCCGTCTGCCGGGTAGCGCCCCGCGGAACTCGAAACTGGCCGGTCACGTGTAGTCATTACTGCATGTCACAAAACTACGTAGCGTGATCTTTTCCGAAAACAAGGGAGAAATCGGTCTTGACACGGCAGACTGAGAAACAGTCCACCCGCGACGAGAGCGGGACAAAGGGGGAGAGAAAACGTGGAGAGTACGAGCGAGCGCCTGCTGACCCCGGGTGAGGTCGCCGCCCTGTTCCGGGTCGACCCGAAAACTGTAACGCGCTGGGCCGCGGCAGGCCGGATCAGCAGCATCCGGACCCCGGGCGGCCACCGCCGTTTCCGGGAATCCGAGGTGCACGCCCTACTGAGGGGCGAGGAGCCGGTCGAGGCCTCCGTACGCAGCGAACTGAGCCGCTAGACGCGCGACCGACGGCGACCGCGACTCGCCGTCACTCCTCTGGCTGTCTGGCCTTGAACTCCTCGAATTCGGCGCGCAGCGCCTCATCGTCCTCGCGCCACCGGCGGCGTATTTCCGCCATCTCCTCTTCCGAGATCGACTGGGCGAGAAGCCGCTGGTAGTCGGGATCCTCCGGGCCGATCTCCACGTAGGCCTGCCCGATCACGCTCCCCGCGCCACCGTGCGCCTGTCGGCCACGCGCCAACACGCTCGTGGGCACCCGCAGGTTACCGCCGGGGAGCCTGATCACGTACATCGCAGATCACCTAAATCCCGTATTTGCGGTTGAAGAAAAGCATTACATTCAGCGCTGTCCGGGTATCCCCGCCAAGCATGTCGACAAGCGCGGGCCGTTGCCGCGACGCGATCGCGGCGAAGGCGTCCGCGAAGAACTCGTGGCGACCGAGATCTTCCGCCTGCCGATGAAACTCACTCTCCAAGTGTGGAAGACATTGGGCGTACAGCGCACGGAACTCCGGTGTGTCGGACTGCCATTGTCGGCCGCCGTCTTCGGTCACCGCGCCGTCGATGTCATCGAGAGCATGACCGATCTCATGAAGCATCACGTCCGGCGTAGGTGACGGACGGTCGCCGACCACGATCGTGCGATCGCCGTACGCTCCGGCGCAGATGTCCCAGGTCCCTTTGCCCGACGGAAGCGGCTCGCCCCGGAGGTAGTCCATGTCGTCGAGGTCCGGGACGCCTCCGGAGCCGACGTAGATCCCGCTGAGTCCTTCGGCCAGCTTGTCCTTGAGTAGATCGGGCAGCTCGGCGAGGCTGTCGACGGCCCGGACGACGTCCGGAGACACCGGATCGGCGCCGGGGTACCACTGGCGGTACAGAATGTCCTCCAGCGCCCCGCAGTGCCGTCGTCCGTCCCGTACGTCGGGCGTGTCAGGCAGATGGGGCGCGGCACGAGGCAGCTCCTCGTCGAGCTCGAAGTCCCGCCAGGTGTAGCGGAGTTCGTCCGGCCGCTCGGGGACCGGGGTGTCCACCCGCTCGATCGCCGCCCGGTCGCTCCGCTCCACGGGCCGCCGCTCCTCGTCGGGGCGGAGCTTACGGAACCGGCCGAGCGCGTCCCTCGGCTGCAGGCGGCGGGGCCGGGCGACAGGCCGCTCGAGCCGGTCCGTGTCGCCCGCGGAGTCCTTGCTCCGGCGGTGACGCCCGGTCCGGGAGTCGGCGGGTGCGTCGAGCTGCTGGCGACGGTTCACCCGGTAACGCATGACACGTCCCCTCGGCTCGGCTAGGCGGAAGCGTAAGCCAGCCCCCAGGGACGCGTCATCCCCAACCCAAGCAACGGCCCGCTGCGGCCATCTCGACGCGTCATGGCGCCGGCGGGCCGCGGCCCGTTGCGGCCACCCTTTGGGTGGCATTCAGGTCGGCGGGTTACTCTGCGACCATGCTCGTCCTTGCCGTCGTGCTCGTCCTTGTCGCACTCGGCGTCTGGCTGTTCTGCCTGTTCGAGGTCCTGTCGACCGATGAGAGCGAAACCCGGCACCTGCCGAGGTTCGCGTGGTTCCTCATCGTGCTGCTCGGCTTCGAACTCGGTGCGATCGCCTGGCTCCTGTTCGGTCGGCGCCGCCGATTCGTCACCGCCGATGTCACCGCGTGGCCGCCGGACTTCCTCACCTCGGCGGGCGGTGAGGGCCGGGCAGCGGCCCCGGCCGAGCGCGGTCCGCTGGGCCCGGACGACGATCCGGAGTTCCTCCGTCACCTCGACCGCCGCCTCCGCGGCGACGACTCCTAGAGAACACCGGACCCCGGCGCCGGTGACGGCGGCCGGGGTCGGAGAGGCGTTCTCGGCGGGTCAGTGCAGCGCGCTGCCCTTCACCCAGTTGTCCCAGGACAGGGCCCAGAAGACCCAGCCGTTGGAGTCGACCTCGTTGGACAGCTTCCGGTCAGTGCCGGTGACGTTCACGATGTCGCCGCGCTGGGAGATGTTGTAGAAGTACTGGGCACCGGTCGGTGAGGTGCGGACGCAGCCGTGGCTGGCGTTGCGGTGGCCGAGCGCGTCGTACTCCCCGACGCTCTTGTGGACGTACTCACCCTTGTTGGTGATCCGGACCGCGAGGTTGACGACCTCCTTGTAGTAGCCCGGGTCGCCCTTCTTCCGGTTCGGCGACTCCATCGTCACGCTCTCGGACTTCTCCTGCGTGATGTGCAGACCGCTGGTCGTGGTGTACTCCGTCGTCGTCCCCATGCCCGTGCTGATCGGGAACTTCTTGATGACGCCGTCGTGGTTGACCGTCATGTAGTGGGTCTTGGAGTTGGCGACGGTGACGTTCGAGGCGCCGATCTTGAAGGACCGCGACTGGTCCTTCGTGCCGTACACGCCCTTGAGGCCGCGGACGCCGGCCAGGTGGGCGGTGAAGGTGACGTTCTGGTGCGAGCCCCAGAACTTCTGGGTGCGGAAGACGACCTGCTGACTCGACATCCAATGCCAGACGCCGGTGTCGCCCTTGTCCGACTTGACCTCGAGGGCCCGCTCGACGTTCGCCTTGTTGGCGATCGGCTTGTCGAACGTCACGATGATCGGCATGCCCACGCCGACCTTCTCGCCGGGCTGCGGCGTGATATCAGTGACCTTGAAGGTCTCCGTGGCCTTCTGCGTCTGGAACTTGCTGGTGGTCGTGGTGGTCTTGCCCTTGGCGTTCTTGGCCGTGACGTTCACGGTGTACGACGCGCCGGGCGCGAGCGTCCACTTGGTCTTCCACTGCGTGTGGTCGGGGGTGAAGTCGCCCGGCACGGCCTTGCCGTTCTGATCCACCGTCACCTGCTCGAGCTTGCCGCCCGAGGCCGCGACCGAGACGCCCTGGTCCGGGCGCACGGAGCCGGTGCCGTCGGCCGGAGTGACGCGCACCTGGGCGTCGGGGGCCTTCGTTCCGCCGTTGCCGTTCGTCCCGGCCTCGCTGTTGCCCGAACACGCGGACGCGCCGGCGAGCAGGGCCGCCATCACCACCATGCCGACGGTCGACCGCCTCTTAACCACCCGAGTCCTCCCAGATTCACCCACGACCCATCTGACGCACGTCGTGGGTAAAAAGTTGCCAGTGGGGCTTAATAAATCAGCCAGCGTAGGAGTGCAACCCGGAAACGAGGTAGTTGATTCCGAAAAAGTTGAACAGAAGACACGCGAAGGCGATCAGGGAGATGACGGCCGCCTTGCGGCCGCGCCAGCCCGCGGTGGCGCGGGCGTGCAGGTACCCGGCGTACGCGACCCAGGTGATGAACGACCAGGTCTCCTTGGGGTCCCAGCCCCAGTAGCGGCCCCACGCGGAGTCCGCCCAGATCGCGCCGGCGATGATGGCGAACGTCCAGATCGGGAAGCCGAACATCATGGTCCGGTGCGAGATGCGGTCGAGGGTCTCGGCGTCCGGGACCCGCTCCATGATGCCGCCCGGCTTGGCGGGCTTCGCGCGGACCTTGACGAGGTAGAGGATCGTGGCGACGCCGGCGACGGTGAAGACGCCCGTGGCCGTGACGGCGGCGGTGACGTGGATGGCGATCCAGTACGAGTGCAGCGCCGGGCGGAGCGGGCCCGGGTCGTCGTACAGCCAGATCGTGGCGACGCCGAGCGCGATGACGACGGCGACCATGAGGAACGGGCCCAGCCAGTTGATCTTGTAGCGCCAGAGCATCACCAGATAGACGGTCACGGCCGCGAACGTGATCGCGGACATGAACTCGTACATGTTGCCCCAGGGCACGCGGTCGGCCGCCATCCCCCGGGTGACGATCTCGGCGCAGTGGACGCCCCAGGCGAGCACGTTGATGAGGATCGCGAACCGGCCCCACTCGATCCGGCGGCCCTCGTCCTCGTCGGTCTCCTCGGCGTCCGTGACGGCCTCAGGGACATCGTCGGTCGTGTCGGGGCCGCCCGCGCCGACGAGGACCTTCGCCTCGCTCGGCGCCGCGGCCAGGGCGCGCCGCCGCCCGAACGCGATGTCGGCGGCGTATCCGACCATGGCGATGACGTAGAGCAGCACCGCGCCGAGCATCAGCTGGTTGCTCAGGTTCGCCAGATGGGTGTCGACCACGGTCGTCACTCCTCGTCCGTCTTTGGGGGTTCTTCGGGCGCGGCCTTCTTCAGCCGCTCGACGATGGCGTCGAAGTCCGGGGTCGCGCCGCCGAGCGTGAGTCCTCCGACCTCGACCACGGTACGCCCGCCCTCGTCGGCCTTCGCACGCACCCACACCCTGCGGCGGCGCACGAGGAACGAGGTGACGATGCCCATGATCGCGACGATGCCGGCGGCGAGCGCGGGGACCCGTCCGGGGTCGTGGTTGACCGAGATGGTGATGTACTGCTTGAGGCCGTCGAAGGTGACCGATCCGGCGCCGCCCGGCAACGGCAGGGTCTTGCCGACGGCCAGCGGCTTGACCTTGTTGCCCATGAGGATGGGCCTGAGGTTCTTCGTGTCGAGCCGGTACACCGACTGCGGGGCGCCGTTGGACAGGCCGAGATCGCCCTTGAAGGCGAACAGCGCCACCTGCGGGTTCAACGCTTTGGGGAAGGCCGACACGACCTTGCCCTGCTGGTTCGGCACCGCAGTGGGCCAGAACAGCCCGATGAAGCCGAGCTGGTCGGGCCGGGCGTCCGGCACCTTGATGACGCCCTCGGAGGCGTACGTCGCCTCGTTGGTCGGCAGGAACGGCACCGCCCCCTGGAAGGCGACCTGCCCCTTGCCGTCGCGGACGGTGAACTGCGGCGCGTAGCCGTGGCCCAGGAGGTAGACGCGGGCGCCGTCCACGTTGAGCGGGTGGTTGACCTTCAGGTCGTACGGCTTGACCGGGGACTTCAGGCCCTTCTGATACCGGATCTTCGCCGCGAAGCTCGTCGGCTGCCCGCGGTTGGGGCCGCTCAATAGGTAGTCGGCCTTGAAGGAGTCCAGCCACACCGTGAACGGCGGCAGCGTCCCGGAGTTGAAGCTGCGACCGCCCTTGAACGCGTCGTACGAGGTGAGCGTGTTGGAGAAGCCATCGCCCTCGACCACCAGGACGTTGCCCTTGTAGCCGAACGCCGCGCCGGAGCCGACCGCGAACAGCAGCACGAGCAGCGCGAGGTGGAAGATCAGGTTGCCGGTCTCGCGGAGGTACCCCTTCTCGGCGGCGATCGCGTCGTCGTACGTGTCGACCCGGAACCGCCGCTCCTTGAGGATCTTCCGCGCCTCGGCGAGGACGGTCTCCGGCGCGATGTCCGTCTCATGCGACGACGACTCCGGCAGCCGGCCGAGGTTGCGCGGGGCCTTCGGGGGGCGGGAGCGCAGCTGCGTGTAGTGGTGCTTGGTCCGCGGCAGCACGCAGCCGGCCAGGGACACGAACAGCAGGATGTAGATCGCCGCGAACCAGGGTGCGGAGAACACGTCGAACAGCGACAGCTTGTCCAGCCACGGCGCGAGCGTCTTGTGGTTGCTGAAGAAGGTCGTGACGTTCTCCGGCGCGGACCCGCGCTGCGGCAGGAACGACCCGGGCACGGTGCCGAGCGCGACGAGGAACAGCAGCACCAGCGCCGTGCGCATCGAGGTCAGCTGCCGCCAGCCCCACCGCAGCCAGCCGATCAGGCCGATGCCCGCCGGCCGGTCCTTCGGCGCCTGTGGCGCGGCCTGGGTCTCCGGAGCGTCGACGCTCACGGGCGGGCCCCCTTGTCGAACAACATCAGATCACCGTCTTGAAGCCGGACACCCAGCCTTGCAGTTGGATCGTCAGGTCGGTCCACAGCCCGGTCACCAGGAGGACCCCGATCGCGACGAGCAGGCCGCCGCCGATCCGCGTCACGGCCTGGTAGTGGCGCTTCACCCAGCCGAACGCGCCCAGTGCCCTACGGTACGCGACGGCGGTGAGCAGGAACGGCACGCCCAGGCCCAGGCAGTAGGCGAAGGACAGCAGCGCACCACGCGTCGCGCTCGCCTCGGTGTAGGCCATCGCCTGGACGGCCGCCAGGGTCGGGCCGATGCACGGCGTCCAGCCCAGGCCGAACAGGGCGCCCAGCAACGGCGCCCCGGCGATCCCGGCGGCGGGCAGCCGACTCGACTTGACCGTCCGCTGCAGCCCGGGGATGAAGCCCATGAACGCCAGGCCGAGCACGATCGTGACGGCGCCCAGCACCTTCGTGATCACCACGGCGTGCCGTTGCAGCAGCGCACCGAACCCGCCGAACGCCAGCCCGGCGCTGACGAACACGACCGTGAACCCGAGGACGAACAGCGCCACCCCGAGCAGCAGCCGCCCGCGCTTCCGCTCCGCGAGGTCCGCGCCGCTCATGCCGGTGACGTACGACAGGTAGCCCGGCACGAGCGGCAGCACGCACGGCGACAGGAACGACACCAGCCCGGCCGCCGCCGCGACCGGGAACGCCATGACGAGCGAGCCGCTGGTGATGGTGCTCATTTCTCGGCGGCGACCTTGGTGACGAGATCCTGGAGGCGGGAGTAGGGCACGCTGCCGATGACGCGGACCGCCACCTTGCCCTGCCGGTCGATGATCAGCGTGGAGGGCACGGCGTTCGGCGGGATGTCGCGGAAGGCGAGCGCGATCTGCCCGGCCTGGTCGTACAGACTCGGGTAGGTGATCTTGAAGCTGCGGATGAACGCCTGGGCGTTGTCCTTGCCGTCCTTGATGTCCACGCCGACGAACTGCACGCCCGAGCCCTTGGTCTTCTCGTAGATCTGCTCCATCGTCGGCGCCTCTGCGCGGCACGGCGCGCACCAGGAGGCCCAGAAGTTGACGACGACGACCTTGCCGCCGAACTGCGCGAGGTCGAAGGGCTTGCCGTCGAGCGTGGTGCCCTTCACCTGCGGCGCGGCCTTACGGCTCTTGAGGATCTGGCTGGAGTTGTCACCGGCGACGTACCGCGAGTCGGAGCCGGTGCCGTTCGGCCCCGATCCGGTGCCCGCGCATCCGGCGAGCGCGCCGGCGCCGAGCAGGATCACCGCCGGAAGGGTCAAGGCACGGGGGGTCACGGGCACACTCCTACTACTACAGGGCGTAGTACTCGTTTCTATTGTGCAGGAGGGCTCAGGCGCCGGGCACACTGGGGCGGCGGGACAGGTCTCCCGCCGGCTCCGCGTAGTCGACCTTGACGATGCGGTCGTCGTCGTAGGTGAAGCTCGTCACGCTGGCCAGCCCGCACTGGCGGCGCGCCGGGTTGTGCCACATCCGGCGGCCCTCGACCTTCCGCCGCGTCACCCAGATCGGCAGCTGGTGGCTCACGCAGACCGCCTCGTGCCCGCGCGCGGCGTCACGCGCGTCGGCCATGGCCGCCAGCATCCGCCGGGCGATCTCCGCGTACGGCTCGCCCCAGGAGGGCCGGAACGGGTTCCAGAGGAACGGCCAGTGCTCCGGCCGGCGCAGCGACCCGTCGCCCACACCGAAGGTGCGGCCCTCGAAGTGGTTGGCGGCCTCGATCAGCCGCTCGTCGGTGCCCACCTCGAGGCCGAGCGTCTCGGCGATCGGCTCGGCGGTCTCCTGGGCGCGCTCCATCGGGGAGGACACGAGCGCGGTGATGTCACGCCCGTCGAACCACTTGGCCGCCGCCTTCGCCATCAGCCGGCCGTCGTCGCTGAGGTGGTAGCCCGGCAGCCGCCCGTACAGGACACCCTCGGGGTTGTGCACCTCACCGTGGCGCAGCAGATGAACGATCGTCTTCATAGCGGTCCCACACTACCGGCCCCCGAGAGCAGCACCACCGACCCCACCAGCGAGTCGGCGAACCCGTGTCCGACGTGGCCCTCGTCGCGTGGGAGTGACCGCCGCCGACGTGGGGAGTGTTGGGGGCCTTCGTGGACACGCCGCAGGGAAAGGCGGCGTTCGGTCCGGTCTTCGAGACACTTGGGCATATCCCTGCGAACATCTTCGGCTTATCTGCATCTTATAGAGAGTGAAGATCGACATGAGAAATCGGCGGCTGGTCGCCGGGCTGGCCCTCGCCGCCGCGACAGTCGCCACGATGACGGCTTGCTCCGGTGGCGGTGGCCATAAGGCGGAATCGGTCGCGGCGGACGCAACGATCAAGATCACCCCTGGGGACGGCACACGGACGGCCCGGCCTGACGAGGGTGTCGCGGTCTCCGCCTCCAACGGGCATCTGGAACAGGTCGACGTGCGGGAGGATGGCGTCTCGGCGCCAGGCGGGTTCAGCACCGGCAACACGTCGTGGAAGACCACCTGGACGCTCAAGCCGGGAGTTTGGTACCAGGTGAAGGTCACGGCCAAGAACTCCAAGGGCCACGAGACCGCGGTCATGAGCCGGTTCCGCACCGCCCCGGCGGGCAACAAGATCGCCATCTCCGACGTCACCCCGCAGGCCGAGGAGAAGGTCGGCGTCGGAATGCCGATCATTGTGACGTTCGACGGTCCGGTCGCCAACAAGGACCAGGTGAAGCAGGCCCTTGAGGTGAAGTCGGACAAGGCGGACGAGGGTGCCTGGCACTGGATGTCGGACCGGCAGGTCGTCTACCGCACCCACCACTACTGGCAGCCGCATCAGAAGGTCGTCTTCACCGCACACCTGGCCGGCGTACGTGCCGCAAAGGGCGTGTACGGCACGACCGATGTGACCAAGCGTTTTTCCATCGGCGCGTCGAACATCACCGTGGCGAACGGTAAGACGCACCACATGACGGTGAACCACGACGGCGTCGTGAAGAACTTCCCGATCAGCATGGGCAAGGCCACCACAGCGGAGTACACCACCACCAGCGGCATCCACCTGACCAAGGAGAAGGAGGACCCGGTGACGATGGTGTCGCCGGGACACCAGCCCGGCGACCCGGAGTATTACAAGGAGGTCATCCACCTGGCGGTCCGGATTTCCGACGGCGGCGAGTACATCCACCAGGCCGGCGAGGAGTACGACGCCCTCGGTGTCCGCAACGCCAGCCACGGCTGCGTCCGCACCTCACCGACCGGCGCGCGGTACTTCTTCGGCATCGCGCAGCGCGGCGACGTCGTCAATGTCACCGGCACGGACAAAAAGTTCGTCGACGAGCCGTACGACAGCGACTGGAAGTTCTGGAACTACTCCTGGGACTCCTGGCTGAAGGACGGTAACCTCCAGCGCTGATCGGCCGGACGGCGGCACCGTACGGGGCGGTGCCCGCGGTCTGTGGTCAGCACATCGTGAACGAGACGCTCTTCACGATGTTGAGGTCGTCCATGTAGACCTTTACGACGTGGTTTCCGGAACCCCAGAAGGTCGCGGGGCCGACCGTCGAGTGCCTGTCGCTGTTGCCGTCGATGTAGTCGCCGTCGACATAAACCTGGTGCTTGGCGTTGGGATAATTGATCTCATACTGGTAGCCGCCCTTCGTGTAGCAGCTCCCGCGCTTGGTGCCGATCAATGCCGGGAGCGCCTGCGGGACGGTTACCGGCGGCTGCGGCGGGGCGTGAGGTGTCTGCGGTCCAGGCGGCGGTGGGGTGGTGCCGGCCGGCTGCAGTCCGGTCGCCGCCGAACGGGCGCTGACCAGGCGCAACATGACATCCTGCATGGTCGGCCTGCGGGCGGGGTCCTTGGCCAGGCAGGCCACCACGAGGGAGCGCAGCGGCTCCGGGAGATCACCGAGGTCGGGTTCGCTCTGGAGGACCCGATTCATGATCGCCGGGAATGAGTCCGCGCCGAACGGCGGCCGCCCGGTGGCCGCGAAGGCCATCACCGATCCCCAGGCGAACACGTCGGCGGGCGCGCCGACGGACTTCCCCTCGAACTGCTCGGGAGCCATGTACGCCGGCGTGCCCATGATGGTGCTGGTGAGCGTGAGGGGGGCTTCGGTATCGCGGGCTATCCCGAAGTCGATGACCCGCGGCCCATCCGGGCCGAGCAGCACGTTGGACGGCTTGAAATCACGATGCACGATTCCCGCGTCGTGGATGGCCGTGAGCGCCGTGGCGGTGGCGACGGCGAGCCGCTGGAGGGCCGCCGTGCCGTCACGCGGTCCCGACTGCTGCAGCGAGGGACCATCGACGTACTCGGTGACCACGTACGGCCGCGATCCCTCCATGGAGGCGTCGAGGACCTGCGCGATGCAGAACGGATCGGAACTACTCCCAGATGATCAACAGAGGGGGTCTGCACCCTAACGCACGGTTGTGGCTTCCGTCAGAGCAACAGCTCGATCACGCAGTTCGCACGAGCGCCGCGACGGCCCATCCACCGCAGGAAGGCCGAGAACGGCGTTTACCCATACTCACCAGACACGCTTCCGAGAAGCCGTCGTATCGGACGCATCACGGTCGGTAGGATCTCTGGCCGTGTCCTCCTGGCGAGCCGCTGGCGAAATCGCACCCACGTATCCTCACCCCATGCAGACGCTGACCCTCATGCTCATGGACGGCTCCGTGCCTCGCCGGGCCCGAGGGGATATGGACGCCTGCCTCGCGGCCGTTCTCGAAGGCGCCGAGAACAACCTCCGTCCAGAGCCGGGCGGCCGGATGCTCTATCCGTTCGGGCTGGTCATGGACGCCGACGGGGTCCTCCGGACGGCCGCGCAGTACGAGGTCGACTACGCGTACGACGAGACGGCCACCGCCGCCACGCTGCACCACCTCGCCGACGACTACCGCGCACGAGCGGCCGAACTGCGCTGCGCCACGCTCGCCTACTACGTGCGCATGAAGGAGCCGTCGCCGGGCGACACGGCCCCCGTCAACGTGCAGATCCAGAGGTCCACCGACTGGCGGAACGGCGCCGCGGAGCCCCCGCCGGGAACCGTCGACGCCGTCGCCATGGAGGTCGAGCACCAGGCGGGCTGCGCACTCGCGGTGTTCATGCCGTACGCCTGGCAGGATCGGGAATTCGTCGTCGGCGACTTGATGGCCGTCCCCGCCAGACGCCGCATCTGGCCCGACGCCTGAGCGGGAAGACCTTACGTACGGGGTGGCGTAGGCGAAGGAGCCGCAGCCGATCGGTGAGGGCGGGGGCGTCCGCGTGGGCGGGCCGACAGGCCCTCCGGAGTTTCCCCGAGGACACCGACTTCTACCGGCCGACGACGGCCCGCGATTGTGGGCGCGAGCCGGCTACCACGTCCACACGAACGGGCCCGTCGACCATGAGCCCTCCGCGCCGATGCCCAGGCCGGACACCGAGCTGTTGTACCACTGGCTGCCGAGAGAGAACTGCGAGCCGTCCGGACGTAGCCCGGTCACGTCGACTCGCGCCCATTGCCCAGCCGTGTCGACCGGCTGCAGCCAGCAGTGCCCCGGAGACATGACCGTACTGCCCACGCCCGTAGTGGTCATATTGGTGCCCGGGATCGGCGCTGGCTGTTGAAAGATGAACACCGAATAGTTGCCTTGCGCGCAGATCTGAAGCTCACCAGTGGGGATCGTCGACGCGGCCGCGGGGTTCAGCCCGCTGCTCGCGATGAGCAGGGCGCCGGCGGTCGCAGCCACGGCGCCGGTGACCGCAGCGCCACGCTTGAAACTCAGCTTCATCGAGAACCTCCTGTTGAAGACTTCATCACCCGGGCATACGCGGCCAGGCCGCCATGGGTTCAGGCGCGCCGCTCCTGGTCGTCACGCCGCTTGTACTCCATCAGCGCCTCAACGGTGATTCGGCGGTGCTTTCCCACGGCGTAGCATGCAACGTCGCCGACCCGACTGGCTGGGATGTCGCCTTTGAGGCAGGGCCGAGCGACGAGGCGTGGGTAGAGATATGCCGTCTCGTCGAGGGGATGCCCGAAACCGCCGTGGCCGAGATCGCTACACGGCTGCGAGCCTGGCCCGATCGGTTGCGCGCGATGCCCGACCGATCCTGACATCGACACCAATCCCGCCAGCGATCCCGAGACCGACCTGTTGGTGGCCTCGCCGGCAGAGCAGGCAACGGCCGTGGACGCACTGTTCAGCCCCGACGGCTCGCAGGTGACGGCGGGTTTCAACGCCGCATCGGGCCCGAAGCCTGATGGGGCTGGCCGGGTCGGCTACCGGCAGACTCGGCGACCCGGCAGCCGCCGGCGGGTGAGCACCTTCGAAACCCTACAGAGTTGGCTCTGACCTGCACTTTCGCAACAGAATCCGCAGTCGAGTGCGGTCTGATATTAGGCTTTCGGCGTGGCACAGTCCCATCTCAGACCGGCGAAACGCACAGACCGCTTGGCAGGAGCTTTCCTCGACGCCCTCTACAGCGCGTTGCTGTACAGCTGGATCGCCTTCAAGGTCCTCGATGGCGACAGGGTATGGCAGGCCGTGGGGCTGGTCGTGTTCGTCTTCGTCCTGTTCTGGGTTCCGCTCGCGCTGTGGGGCCAGACGCTGGGCATGATGATGGTAGGTGCCAAGGTGCTCCGGGCGGATGGCGAGGAGATCAGCGCGGGCACCGCCTTCGTCCGGGTCGCGGCAATGCTGGGGCTCACGGTGACCGGTGTCGGCCTTGTCGCCGACGTGGCGTGGATGCTGTTCGACCAGCGGCACCAGGCCCTGCATGACAAGATCGCCCATACCCGGGTCGTCGCCGTTCTCCGGGTCGCCCGGCGCAACACGCTGGTGGACGATGCGGGCAACGTGGTCGAGGACGGCCCGGGAAGCGCCGTCGACCCGTACGGTTCCACCCACCACCGCGGGCGCTAGCCGACGAGCGTCGACGACTAACGCGCGAGCGCCCTCGGCGGCCGGGATCCGGTTGCCGAGTCCGTTCCGGGATGACTGAGCCCCGATCTCACCCCGCGGACAGAGCCCGCAGGCGCGCACAGACCAGCCTCGACCTCCGACTCGTCCGGGATTTCGCCGGCTCGGAAATCGCCTGCTCTGATATTTGATTCGGTCAGATGCCGTACCGGCCGTCGCGGAGCGCGGCCACAGACTCTACGAGACCGGCCTTCTCCAATGCGCCCAGCACGTCTTCGATCGTCTCCGGCGGATTCGCCCGGGAGTCCACGACCTGTTGGACGCAGGCCCAGACGACCCGGTCGTCCAAGTCGATCTGGTTGAGCAGGAAGTCGTCTGGCGACTTCGCCTCCACGTTCCAGGTCGCAAGCTCGTCTGGCGGGAAGTCCCTGAGATTGGACGTGACGATGACTTGGGCACCTGCCTTGATCGCAGCCGCGAGCACATGGCGGTCGCCCGGATCCGGCAGCTTCAGGCCTTCCATCAACGGCTCATAGCCTTCGACTAAGCAGTCTCGAACAGCGGCGTTCATGAGAGCCCGCAGCCGTGAGAGCTTTTCTGCCGGGATGTCAGGACGGTTGGTCGCGAGATTCCGAAGCATCTCGTCCAGGATCCGGTGCGTCCGCTTGGCCTGGACCACGCCTGCCTGAGCGACGCGGATGAGAAGATCCCGCACCGTGTTCCCGTAGAGGACGTTGGCGTCGTAGACCACAACGAAGGCCATGGTCACGCCCCGAATTCCTGACCGAGCGCGGCGAGATCATCGGCGGCGGCGCGCCGCTCCTGGTCATCACGCCGCTTGTACTCCATCAGCGCTTCAACGGTGATGCGACGGTGTTTTCCCACCAGCCGATAGCGGATCATCCCCGCTTCCAAGAGCCCGATCAAGAAGGGACGGGAAACGTTCAGCAGGTCCGCTGCCTGCTGAGTCGTCAGCTCGGCATGTGATGGGATCACCGACACGCCCCTGCCCTCGGCCGCCTGGGCGAGGATGTAGGCGAGCAGGCTCACGGCGTCGCGGGGAAGGATCAGTGCTTCCTCGGCACCGAGCTCGCCGGTGACCGGGATGGCCTCATGCTCGGGATGCCGCATGAGGTAGTCCTTGATGCGCCTGACCGCACGCGCCGCAACCTCAGCGTCTATCTCTCCGGGCTCGATCGATCGCTTGACCTGCACACCCGCCATAGCCGCCTCCTTCCACTAGTCGCAGTATGCGAAACAATCGAAATAAACGCAACACCTACGCCGTATGATTTTTGGGCTCGGCCGCAGACTTCCCCGCCGAAGCGTCATCCAGTCTTGACGTCTCTGTCGCTCACTCGATGCGGTCCCGGTCGGCGAGGGCGTCTCGGAGGCGCGCGCAGACGGCCTCGACCTCCGACTCGTCCGGGAGTTCGCCGGCGCGGAACATCGCGGTTTGCAAGTCCGGCCCGCCTGCATCGAAGCGCGTCATGTCGGCCTTGGTGATCGGCTGGACGACGAAGTGGATGTGGCGGAAGCGACGGCAAGACGATCTGGGCCCGCTGCGGCGGATGACGAGCCCCGGGCGATCGGGTCCTCCCCCGAAGCCGGTCGCGCGGTAAGGGCCACGGCGAGCGCGGCATGAGGGACCGGTGCTCGCCGTGGCCCGCACAACGCCCGGCCGCCCGTCCTCGGCGCCATGAACAGCAGCGACTGGACCGAGTGCCGTCAGGTACGCGGACCGGGCGAGTGTTTTGGTGGCAGCATGATCATCCATGACTGGCTGGGATGTCGCCTTTGAGGCAGGGCCGAGCGACGAGGCGTGGGTAGAGATATGCCGTCTCGTCGAGGGGATGCCCGAAACCGCCGTGGCCGAGATCGCCGCACGGCTGCGAGCCTGGCCCGATCGGTTGCGCGCGATGCCCGACCGATGGTGGGCGCAACGGCAGGCCGGTGATCATCGGCCGTGGCATGCGCTGGCCACTCACCGCACGCTGTGCCGGGTCGGCGAGTACTTCTGTGTCAGCGCGGTGGCCTGCCCGAACGACCTCACCATGCTCCTGGCGGGGTCCGGCGTGACCGGCAACAACGATCTCGGCGAGGTCCTGCTCCTCAGACCCGATCCTGACATCGACACCAATCCCGCCAGCGATCCCGAGACCGACCTGTTGGTGGCCTCGCCGGCAGAGCAGGCAACCGCTGTGGACGCACTGTTCAGCTCCGACGGCTCGCAGGTGACCGTGGGTTTCGCGGATCTGGGCGGCGGAGTGGGACCGGTCGTCTATGGCGTCGACGGCCGGCGCCGCTACCACCTCGACCTGGACACCGGCGGTGACGCCGCCGACGAGATCGGTTTCGGCCGCGTCGGTCAGAGCGGCGACGGGCGGCTGATCGCCGGGGGCAGCACAGAGACGCAAGCGGTGCTGGTGGCCGAGGCGGCCACCGGCGAGGTGCTCCTGCGCGCCGACGGAGGCACCGGACCGGTCGCGCTTGATCACACTGGTCGGCTGGTGGCCTACGCCTGCCCTTCCGGGCAGGTCGCCGTGCGTGACGTTTCGTCCGGGGAATCGCTGTTCACCGGGAAATCGGGGTTGACCACGATCAACGCGCTGGCGTTCTCTCCCGACGCGTCCCGTCTGGTGGCCGCCGGAGACGACCACCCCACGGCATGTCTGCTCGCTCTGGATCGGGGCGGGCCGACCAGCACCTCCCAGGTCACCGTGGCCGATCCCGCACTCACCATTGACTCGACGACCCCGGTCGCCAGTTACGCGGCCAAGGCGTCCTGGACGGATCGCGGGCCGCTGGTGTTCGTCGCCGATGACGAGCGGGCCGTTCTGTTCGACGCCTCCAGTGGTCGGGTCCGCTGGGGGGCCGCTGCCGCTCTGGTCACGGCCTCGTTCACGCCGGACGGTCGCGTTCTGGTCGCCTCCGGGCTGGACGGCGTGATCAACGCCTGGTTCCTCGACTCGCTCGCAGCGCCATGAGTCGACACCGCCCGGCGCGTGCGTGCCGAGATGGGTGATGCGGTCACAAATGAGGCATGACCTCGGCGGCGAGGCGCTCCAGCTGCTCGGCGTCGTCGAAGAGCGGGGTGAAGAGGATCATCTCGGCGCCCGCGTCGGCGACCTGGCGGAGCCCGTGGACGCAGTCCTCCGGCGGACCGTACACGGCGACGGGAGTCAGCTCCTCGCCGCCCGACCGGCCGTACATGCGGTTCAGGGCGTCGGTGACGCGCTTGCGAGCACGGCCGGTGTCTTCGTCGACCGCCACGTAGACGCGTTTGGCGATGCGGAAGTCCTTCGGCTGAGGGTCCGCCTCCGCGAGGGCCTCGCGTACGACGCGGACCTGCTCGGCGAAGCGCTCGGTCGTCTGGGAGCCCGCGCCGAAGAAGCCGTCGCCGTACCGGACCGCGCGGCGCAGCGCATTGGGGTGGCTGCCGCCGAACCACAGCGGCGGGTGCGGCTTCTGGACGGGTTTCGGCTCCATGGCGGCGCCGTCGACCTGCCAGAACCGCCCGTCGAAGGTGATCTTCTGGTCGGTCCAGCAGGCCTTCATCAGCCGAACGCCCTCGGTGAAGCGGGTGACGAGGCCGTCCGGGTCGATGCCGAACGCCGCGAAGTCCCGCTGCCCGCCCATGCCGACGCCGGCCTCCAGCCGACCTCGGCTCAGCTGGTCGAGCGTGCTGAGGCTCTTGGCCAGGTGCAGCGGGTTGTGGAGGGTGCTGACGAACACCGCGCAGCCGAGCCGGAGGCGTTCGGTGCAGGCGGCCGCGTACGTCATCGTCTCGATCGGGCTGAAGCGGGGCGCCGAGCCGAGGACCTGTTCCTGGGTCCACGCGCTGTCGAAGCCGACCTGCTCCGCTCGCGCCAGAAAGTCCCGGAACGCGCCGGGTTCGAACTCGCCGTCACCGAAGGCCTGTGGAATGGAGATCGCGAAGCGCACTCTCCGACACTACTCCGGCGGTCCCGACCGGCCCGGTCGCCCCCGTACGGAGACGGTGGCGCGGACCAACGGCCTCTCTCCCCTGGCCGCCGGGGTCAGCTCGGGCTCTCGGCGGGGAAGAGGATCGGGCTGAGGAGGTGGCGGGTGCGGTCCGGCGAGGGCTCGTTCCGCATCCGGGAGACGATCACGTCGCGCAGCTCGCCGATCATCTCGGCGCGCTCCTCCGGGCTGAGCCAGATGGCGTGCTGCCGGTAGCCGACGAGGTCGGCGGCCGGGTCGGCGTCGTCGCGGTCGAGGTAGGCGTTGAACTCGGCCAGCAGGGTGGCCATGGCCACGGCGAACACGCGGCGGTGGTCCTCCCGTGACGTGGACGCGGCCGTCTCGGCGTCGATGACCGCTCGCTCGCGGCGCAGCCGGTACCGGCGTTCGACGGCGCCCCGCACCCGCTGCTCGCCGTCGACCTCGAGGAGGCCTCCCTCGGCCAGCAGACCGACGTGCCGGTAGACGGTGGCCTTCGAAACGTCGGGCAGCAGCTCGCACAGCTGGGCGGTGGTGAGCGTCCGCCCGCCGGACATCGCGTGCACGACGCGGAGCCGCACCGGGTGGAGAAGCAGGTCCACGGTGTCCATACCCTCACAATCTCAGAACTGATACTGTTCGCAAAATTGAGAATGATGATCTGAGGAGTGGCCCATGACCGAAACCCAGCCCCCACTGGGCCGCCTGTACGACGTCGGCGACCGGCGGCTGATGCTGCACCGCTCCGGCACCGGCGGACCGGCCGTGGTCTTCCTGCCCGGAGCCGGTCTGGTCGGCCTGGACTACGTCAACACGCACGACCGCGTCGCCGAGCTGACGACGAGCGTGCTCTACGACCGGGCGGGCACCGGCTGGAGCGATCCGGTCGGCCTGCCCCGTACGGCCGCCGCGGTCACCGACGAACTCCACGCGCTGCTGCCCGCCGCCGGGGTCCCCGCCCCGTACGTGCTGGTCGGCCACTCCCTCGGCGGCGCCTACGCACGCCACTACGCGCAGCGGTTCCCCGGCGAGGTGGCCGGGCTGCTCCTGCTGGACCCGACTCATGAGGACTTCCTCGTCCGCGCGCCGAAGCAGGTGCCGAAGATGCTGGAGAAGATGAAGAGCCAGGACCTGCCGGAGCCGACCGACGAGCAGATCCAGAGCTCCCGGGAGGCACTCGCCCGGCACTTCGCGGCCTGGCCCGACTCCGTACGAGACGCGCTCGTCGAACACCACCTCACCGCGTGGCGGACCGCGTGGAACGAGGACAAGAACCTCTACACCGAGGTCGCCGACGAACTGCGACGCGCGCCCGCCCTGCCCGACGTCCCCCTGATCGTGCTCACCGCCATGGGCCACGACCCGACGCAGGCCCACCTGTGGCCCGGGGACCTCCTACGCGAGATCAACGAGATGAAGCGCACCATCCACGCCGAGCTGACCGCCTCGGTCCCTCGCGGCGAGCATCGCGTCCTCGACGACGCCGGGCACGGCTGGATGCACGAGGAGCGCTCCGACGCCGTGCTCGGCGCCATCACCGACGTCCTCCGCGCCGCGAAGAGCTGACCGTCCCAGGCCCAACGATGCGCGGGCCGGTCCCGGGGCGCCGCCGCTGGAACGACGACTCGCCCGGGACCTCGCCGAGCGAGGTACCGGGCGAACCGTGGTTCGGTCAGGGACGGGCGCCGAGGCTGTTCACCCAGCCCATCGACTCGTACGTCATGGTCAGGGAAGGAGCCTTGCGGTCCCCGGACTCCTGAGCGAGGAGCCCCCCCGTGTTCGAGTCGACGATCAGACGGATCTCCCCGCCGCTCTTGGCCTGCCGGACGGTATCGCCGCCGCTGCCCAGCGCGAGGACCGCGCCTTTGCGACCCATCGGATCGGCGGCCGTGCCGAGGTATCGGATTCCCGGCTGCTTGGCGAGCAACCGGTACAGCGCGGCTTTCGCGCCCGGCGTCAGCGGCCCGGCCAGCAGGTCCTGCGCCTCGCCGAAGACGTATTGGGAGAAGTCATCGCCCATCGGCTCGCCGTCGTGCTGTTGCGCCTCCTGGTTCTCGTGCTTGAACCAGGTGCGCATCACCCTCTCGAGGGCCGCCGGGTCGGACGGCAGCTTCGCCAACGCCTCGATCGTCTTGTCCTGTTGGGTGAGGGAGAGCCGCAGGCGCGAGAAGTCGTAGTTGTTGACCTGCGGCTTCGCGCTCGTATCCAGATCCCACTGCTGCCTCTCCCGGAGGCTCATGCTCTTCCACTTGGCCTCATCGGCCGGCGTGGAGAAGGTGATCTTGGGGTCGATGCCGACGATCGTACGGTCGTGGCGGTTGCGGCCGGACCAGGTGTCCTGCGTCTTGCTCACGGACGCGCTCAGGGGGAAGGAGGGCACTCGGCGCCCTGGCTTCTTATCGCCGAACTTCTTGGCGAACGCCTTCTTCTCCTCGGGCGTCGCGGGACTGACGAGTGAGGTCTCGCGTTCGCGGGTGTACCAGTAGGCCCCGGTGGTCGCGGGCGCCTTGGCGGCGCTCTCGGCACTGGCCAGGAGCACGGCCCGTGCGTCCATGATCCGTACGGTCCCCGACGGGGTCGGTCGGCTTCCTCCGGTGCCTCGCGAACCGTCGGTGGCCACGATGACGCCCGCGGCGGTGGCGGCGACCGCTCCGGCGGCCAGACCGGCCACCAGCACGCGCGGCATCCGGCGTCGCGCGGTCGGCACGGAAACGACGCGGTCGGACCCGCTACCGTCCCATGCCTTGGCGAGGTCCTGCTCGCGGCGGCGGGCGTGCGCCTCGGCGACCATGGTGTCCAGACCGGCGGGCTTGAGCGTACGGAACATGTCGTCGGCGTTGTCGTTCATCTGAACTCCAGGGTTCATCGGGTGGCCTTGTCGGCGACGCGGGAGGCGGCGCGGGGGCGGGTGCGGGACGCGGGGGCGTTCTCGATCGCCTTGGCGAGACGACGGCGGGCACGGTGCAGGCGGACGAAGAACGCCGCGCTCGAGCAGCCGACGACCTTGGCGGCATCGCGCGGGGCGAGGCCGTGCCACATGACGAGCGAGAGCACCTCGAGGTCGTTCTCGGACATCCCGGCGATGGCCGCCAGAGCGCTGTCCCGCTCGACGACGTGGTCCGCTACGTCCCACGCGACGAGGTCGTCATCGGTGGTCATCGCGGCGACGCGGTCGACCAGCGCGCGTTTCCGGAAGCCGCTTTCCCGCTGCTTGAGCAGCAGGTTGCGGGCCACGCCGATGAGCCAGGGCAGCGCCGGCTCGTGGATGTGGTCCAGGCGGCGCCACGCGACGACGAACGTCTCGCTGACGATGTCCTCGGCCATGTGCGGATCGGTACGGGTGATCACGTAGCCGAGCACGCGCCGGTAGTTCTCGTCGTAGAGCTCGGTGAAGCGTTTCCGGGAATCCTCGGAGTCCTCCATGGAATCCCTGCCCTTCGTTGAGTCGGTGACCTTTCACCAGTACTTCCGACGGCCCGTCCGGCGTTTACCGATCATTCCGGAGAAGATCGGATTCGGCGGTAGGCGCGGCCGTTACCTAGGACGTAATCGACCCGGCTCCCTCTCGGCTGGGACGCTTCTCGACGTCAGGGAACGTGAGATCCACGAGAAGGAGCCACCGATGTTCTTCGAGACCACCGACGGGACCCGCCTGGCCTACGAGGACTACGGTCAGGGCCGGCCGATCGTCTTCGTCGCCAGCTGCATGCTCAGCACCGACATGTGGGAGTACCAGATCCCCTTCTTCGCCGAGCGGGGCTACCGGTGCATCGCCCTGGACCGCCGTGGCCACGGGCGGTCGGACCGCCCCTCCGGCGGATACGACCTGGACACCACCGCCGACGACCTGGCCGCGCTGATCGAGCACCTCGACCTGCGGGACGTCATCCTCGTCGGCCACTCACTGGGCGGCGCCGAGGTGGCCAACTACCTCGCCCGCCACGGCGAGGAGCGCGTCGACCGCGCGGTGTTCATCTCCGCGATGCTGCCCTTCCTGAAGCTGACCGACGACAACCCGGCCGGCATCCCGGAGGCCCTGTTCGACGCCATGTACGCCAAGGTCCGCTCCGACCGGCCGAAGTGGCTTTCCGACCAGGCGCAGGTCTTCTTCGCCACCCACCTCGGCCCGGCCGTGTCCCCGGCCGTCATCGACTGGATGATCCGGGAGTGCGAGGCCACCTCGCCGTGGGCCGTACTGAAGTTCCAGCACGCGTTGTTCCACTACGACCACCGCGCGGGCCTTCGGGACATCACCATCCCCACGCTGGTCGTCCATGGCGCCGCGGATTTCTCGGCGCCGGTGGACGTGACCGGCCGCCGCACCGCCGAACTCATCCCGGGCGCGGTGTACAGGGAGTACCCCACCGCCGGACACGGCATCTTCGTCAGTCACCAGGACGAGCTCAACGCCGACCTGCTCGACTTCATCAAGTCCTGACGCTGGTCAGCGGAAGTCGGCGGCGTGGTCGAGCGCCCACTGGGCGAACGTGCGGCCGCGCCGGCCGGTGACCTCCTCGACCGTGGGCGAGACCCAGGCGTTGCCGTCGAGGTACCGGCCCATCTCCAGGAACCATTCGATGACCTGCCGCGGATACTGGTTCTTCCAACGTTCGCGGGCCTCGTCGGGGGTGAGCTCGATGAAGCGGACCTCCCGGCCGATGGCCTCGCCGATCAGCCGTACGGCGTCGCGGCGCCGTACCGGCTCCGGTCCGGTCGGGACGTAGGTCTTCCCCGCGTGGCCCTCGTCGAGCAGGGCGGCCGCGGCGACCGCGGCGATGTCGGCCTCGTGAACCATCGCGCTGGTCCAGTCGCCGAACGGCGCCCGGACGGCGCTCTCCGTCCTGATCGACGCGGCCCACTCCCGGGTGTTGGCCATGAACTCGCCCGGGAAGATGTGCGTCCATTCCAGGCCGGAGCTCTCGATGGCCTTGTGCAGGGCGCGGTGGTCCGACTCGATGGGATCGTCGTCGTCGCGGCCGGGGTCGTTGTGGCCGAGGTGCACCACACGCCGTACGCCGGCCTCCTTCGCCAGGTCGAGGATCCGTTGCCCGGTGGTCAGCGACTCGCCGATGGCGACGAGGTGCATCCGGTCGACCCCGCGCAGGGCGGAGATGAGGGTCTCGGGCCGGCCGAAGTCGCCCGCGACCACCTCGGCCCGCGCGGGCAGGGCGGCCGCCGCGCGGGAGCCGGGGTCCCGGGTCACGGCCCGTACCTCGTGGCCCGCGGCCACGAGTTGACGGACGAGGTTGCTCCCGACGGTGCCGGTCGCTCCGGTGACCAGTATCGGCATGGCGTCTCCCTGAAATGCGCAGTGGAATGCGGGCACGGCGAAACAGACCCTTTCCAGGGCCGGATTCGCGGTGGCCTCATCCTCACCGGCGGATTCGGGTAGGGCAAACGCGAACATGTTGTTCACATTCGCGGCGGACCTGCGGAAACGCAAACGACACCGGAAGGCGGGAAAGAGGATTTTCGGCCTCTTCTTACCTGCTCAGCCGGGCGTTACCCGGCGATTCCGGCGGCGATTTCGAGGTTCCCCGCGCCGGCGGCGGTGCGGAGGGCGGCGACGGCCGTGCGGATGGCGGGGCGGCGGGCCGCCTCGGCTCGCCAGATGCCGTACACGTGGCGGGTCAGCGCCGGGCGTACGGCGACGATGCGGACACCCGGCGGCACGTCGCAGCGCCCCAGGCGCGGCAGGATGGCGCAGCCCAGGCCGGCGGCGACGAGGGCGAGCTGGGTCGCGTACTCATCGGCGGTGTGGTTGATCCTCGGCTCGAGACCGGCGGAGCGGAGGGTGTGCTCGAGCCAGTCGCGGCAGATCGCGCCGGCCGACTGGGCGATCCACGCCTCGCCGCGCAGGTCGTTCAGGTCGATGACGTGGCGGTCGGCGAGCAGGTGGTCGGCGGGCAGCGCCACGTCCGCGACGTCATCGAGCAGGGGCGCCTTGACCAGGCCGTCCGGGATCGCGAGCGGCACGTTGAACCAGTCCTGCACGATGCCGAGGTCGATCTCGCCGCGCGCGATGAGGGGCACGGCCGAGTGCGGCTCCTGTTCGCGGAGGCAGACGGCCAGGCGGGGGTGCTCCTCGGCGAGGATGGCCAGCGCGGGCGGCAGCAGGCCGCGCGCGGCGGTGGGGAACGCCGCGATCGAGAGCTCTCCGACGACGGCCCCACGGTGGGCCTCCAGGTCGGACTCGGCCGCCTCGACCATGGCGAGGATGCGCTCGGCGTGCGCGGCGAGGAGGGCGGCGGCGTCGGTGAGACGGACGCCCCGGCCGTTGCGCTCCAGGAGCTTCTGCCCGGTCTCGCGCTCCAGCTTGGCGACCTGCTGGGAGACGGCGGACGTCGTGACGTGCAGCACCTCGGCGGCGGCGCTGACGGAACCGTACGTGGCCACGGCGTTGAGGGCGCGCAGCCGCTCCAGATCCAGCATGTAGTCATGCTACATGGAGACCTTAAGGAAGATTCGCTTGTCCTAAAACGTCGTGCACCCGACGATCGAAGACATGAGACCTCGCCACGTCGCCATCGCGGTGATGATCGCCGCGATCTGGGGGATCAACTTCGTCGTCATCCACGTCGGACTCGGCGCCCTGCCGCCCCTGCTGTTCGCCGCGCTGCGCTTCGTCGCGGCGGCGTTCCCCGCCGTCCTGTTCGTCCGCCGGCCGGCGATCCCCTGGCGGCGGATGGCGCTCATCGGCCTGCCGCTCGGCGTCGGGCAGTTCGGCCTGCTGTTCATCGGCATGCACATGGGCATGCCGGCCGGGCTGGCGTCGCTCGTCCTGCAGACCCAGGCGTTGTTCACCGCGGCCTTCGCCGTTCCGATGCTGGGCGAGCGGATGCGACGCGCCCAGATCGCGGGCATGCTCGTGGCGTTCACCGGCATCGCGGTGATCGCCGTCTCGCTGGGCCAGGGCGGACCCGTGCTCGCGTTCGCGCTCTGCATCGTCGCGGCGGGCATGTGGGGGCTGGCCAACATCGGCATGCGGAAGGCGCAGCCGCCGGACATGTTCGCGTTCATGGTCTGGGTCAGCCTCGTGCCGCCGCTGCCGCTGCTCGCCCTGTCCCTGATCTTCGAGGGGCCGCACGCCGACCTGCACGCGCTGGCTCACATCTCCGCAGGCGGCCTGGGCGCGCTCGTTTACATCGCCTACCTGTCGACGCTGGTCGGGTTCGGCCTCTGGGGCTGGCTGCTGCGCCGGTACGACGCCGGCCAGGTCGCGATCTACTCGCTCCTCGTGCCGCTGTTCGGCATGTCCTCGGCCGCGCTCGTCCTCGGAGAGGACATCACGATCACCGACATCGTCGCGGCCTGCCTCATCGTCGGCGGCGTCGCCCTCGGCAGCCTCCGCCGCCGTACGCCGTCCGCGGCCACGCCCGACGCCCCGGGTGTTCTCGCCCCGACCCGCTGAAGGAAAAAGTCCCATGCCGCACGGAATCCACGTCCCGCTCGTCACGCCGTTCGGATCCGACGGGACCCTCGACGTCCCCTCGCTCGAACGCCTGGCCCACCACGTCCTCACCGAAGGCGCCGCGGGACTGGTCGTCCTCGCCACCACGGGCGAGGGCTCGCTGCTCACCGCCGACGAGCGCCGCACGGTGATCGAGACCTGCCGGAGGATCAGCGACGCGTACGGCACGCCGCTGACCGTCGGGGCGGGCACGGCCGGCACCGACGAGTCGATCCGGCAGGCGGTGGACCGCGGGGTCGCCGCGGACCTGCTGCTCACCGTCGTGCCGTACTACGTGCGTCCCACCGACGAAGGCGTCCTCGACCACTTCGCGGCGATCGGCGCGGCGGCCGGCGTGCCGCTGCTCGTCTACAACATCCCGTACCGCACCGGGAAGACACTGCACCCCGAGACGCTCCTCAAGCTGCTCACCACCGGGTACGTCGCCGGGATAAAGCACTGTGCCGGAGCGATCGACGCGGACACCCTCACCCTGCTGGCCGAGGGGCGCGGCGTGCTCGGCGGCGACGACGCGTTCCTCTACCCGCTCCTGCAACTCGGCGCGGTGGGCGGGATCACGGCCTCGGCGAACGTCGCCCCGGCCGCATACGCCGCCATGGCCGACGCCGTACGGGACGGGGACACCGCCCGTGCCCGCGACCTCCACAACGCCCTGCTCCCCCTGGTGAACGCCCTGTTCGCCGAGCCCTCCCCCAGCGTGATCAAGGCGGTGCTCGCCAAGCAGGGCCTGATCGCCGACGCCACCGTACGGTCGCCGCTACGGCCGTCGGCCACCGCCTCGGTGACGGCCGCGCTCGATCGGCTGCGAACATTGGAATCATGAGGATCGGATTCGGCGCCCCGGTGTCGGGGGCATGGGCCACCCCACGGAACGTCGGTCACTTCGCCGAGCGGGCGGAGGACCTCGGCTACGCGTCGCTGTGGACGTTCCACCGCCTTCTCACCCCGGCCGACAAGGAGGCGCTGGCCCCGGTCTACCGCAGCGTGCTCGATCCGCTCATCACGCTGGCCTACGCCGCCGCCCGCACGTCCCGCATCCGGCTCGGCGTCTCCCTGATCAACTTCCCGTTCGTCACCCCGGTGTACCTCGCCAAGGAGACCGCCTCGCTCGACGTGCTCTCCGGCGGGCGGCTCGACCTCGGGCTGGGCGCCGGCTGGCAGCACGAGGAGTTCGTCGCCAGCGGCACGTCACCGGAGCGGCGCGGCAGGCGGGCCGAGGAGTTCGTCGCCACACTGCGCACCCTGTGGGAGGACGAGGTCAGCTCGTTCGACGGGGAGTTCCACACCGTCCCGCCGAGCCGGCAGGCCCCCAAGCCCGTCCAGAACCCGCACCCGCCGGTGCTGCTCGGCGGCGTCGCGGAGGCCGCGCTGAAGCGCGCCGGCCGGATCGCGGACGGCTGGCTCAGCCGCAGCGCCACCGACCTGTCCCGCATCCACGAGCAGATCGCGGTCGTCCGGCGCGCCGCCGAGGAGGCGGACAAGGACCCCGACGCGGTGCGCGTCGTCGTCCGCGGCGTCGTACGGGCGGGCGAGGAGGCCCACGACAAATCCGGCGAGCGCCTGCGCCTGTCCGGGTCGTACGACCAGATCCGCGAGGACGCCGCCTGGCTCGGCGAACAGGGCGTCACCGAACTGTTCTACGACCTCAACTGGGACCCGCTCGTCGGCTCCCCCGACATCGAGCCCGCCTCCGCCACCGCTCGCGCCGAAGAGATCATCGAGGCCCTCGCCCCGAAGTCCTGAACCGTCATCACAGGTCATCGCGATACCAGGCGTCGACCTCGGCGTCGAGGGCGGCCTGGTCCAGCCGGGGCGCCTTGGCGTTCTCGGCCCACCGCCGGATGAGACGGGAGAGGACGCCCACGGTCTGGTCGGTCACGACCTGATGGACGGCGAAGAAAGCGGCGATCGGCCCGGTGACCGGATCGTCGACGTCGCAGCGGGCGCACAGCAGGATCTCCGTCGTGCCGCTGACCTCGATGCCCTGCTCGGTCCGCCAGCCGTGGGGAACCCGCAGTGCGGCGAGGATGTCCCCGGCACACCGCGGGCACGCCCGGGAGATCGGGAGCGGATGGCGCGTGGGCTCGGCGGTCATGCGCCGATCGCGTTCGCGCCGAGCAGGGACTTGATGTCCCCGAAGAACGACGGTTCCGGCTGGACGCGGAATCGGTCGAGGTCGATCAGCAGCCCCTTCGTGCCCGGTCGTCGAGGCTGCAGCCTTAGGTGCACGGGAGCGCGGCCGGGATGGGAGTCCAGGATGCGCTTCAACTCCTGGACCACGTCCGCGGATACCCGGGCCTCCGGAAGAGAGATCACCACGGGCGGCTCACCGTCGCTCACCTGAGAGACGTCGAGGACGGTGACCTCCTCCCCGTAGATGCTCAGGGTCTCGTCCCGGACGTTGATCCGGCCGCGGATCGAGACGACCCGGTCCTCGGCCAGCGCCTCGCCGTAGAGGGCGTGGCTCTTGGGAAAGATCAGGCACTCCACGGACGCGTCGTGGTCCTCGAGGGTGACGATCGCCCAGGGGCTGCCCTGCTTGGTGACCTTGCGCTGCAGGCCGGAGATGATCCCGGCGACCTGTGTGAACCCGTCCGTACGGCCGGAGGACAGCAGTCCGGCGAGCGTGCTGTCGCGGGCGGCTTCCAGGATCCGCTCGGCGCCGTCGAGTGGGTGAGAGGAGACGTACAGGCCGAGCATCTCGCGTTCGAACGTCAGCAGGGTGCTCTTGTCCCACTCGCCCTCCGGGATCGCGATGGAGAACGCGCCGCCGGGGTCGTCCTCGGGTTCGTCGATGCCTCCGAAGAGGGAGTCCTGGCCGCGGGCCTCGTTGCGTTTGACGTCGATGACCGAGTCGATGGCCTGCTCGTGGACCATGACAAGGGCCTTGCGGTGGTGGCCGAGGCCGTCGAACGCGCCGGCCTTGGCGAGGGATTCGATGACGCGCTTGTTGCAGACGCTCGCAGGCACCTTGGTCAGGAAGTCGTTGAAGCCGGTGTAGGCGCCCTTCTCCTTCCGGGTCGAGGCGATCGCCTCGACGACGCCCGCGCCGACGTTGCGGATCGCGCCGAGCCCGAAGCGGATGTCCGTCCCGACGGCGGCGAAGTTCAGTTCGGACTCGTTGACGTCGGGAGGCAGAACCTTGATGCCGAGGCGCCGGCAGTCCGACAGGTAGACCGCCATCTTGTCCTTGTCGTCACCGACCGAGGTGAGCAGCGCGGCGAGGTACTCGGCCGGGTGGTTCGCCTTCAGGTAAGCGGTCCAGTAGGAGACGATGCCGTACCCGGCGGTGTGGGACTTGTTGAAGCCGTACCCGGAGAAGGGGACGAGGACGTCCCAGACGGCCTTGGTCGCCTCCGCGGAGAACCCGTTGCCGGCCATGCCCGCCGAGAACGTCTCCCACTGCTGGTCCAGGACCTCCTTCTTCTTCTTGCCCATCGCGCGGCGCAGCAGGTCGGCGCCGCCGAGGGAGTACCCGGCCAGCTCCCGGGCGATCGCCATGACCTGCTCCTGGAAGACCACCAGGTGGTAGGTGTCGCCCAGGATCGGCTCGAGCGCCTCCTTCAGCTCCGGGTGGATCGGCTCGACCTCCTGCCTGCCGGTCTTGCGGAGCGCGTAGTTGGTGTGGGCGTTCATCTCCATCGGGCCCGGCCGGTACAGGGCGTTGACCGCGGCGATGTCGGTGAACACCGTCGGGTGCATCAGCCGCAGCAGGATCCGCATCCCGCCGCTGTCGAGCTGGAACACCCCGAGCGTGTCGCCCCGCGCCAGCAGCTCGTACGTCGTCTTGTCGTCCAGGGGCACGTCGCGGATGTCGATCTCGATGCCCTTGTTGGCCTTGACGTTCGCGATCGCGTCATTGATGACGGTGAGATTGCGCAGGCCGAGGAAGTCCATCTTCAGCAGGCCCATGTCCTCGGCCTGGGTGAAGGGGAACCCGGTGATGATCGGACCGTCGGCCTTCGGCCGTACGAGCGGGAGCACGTCGATCAGCGGATCGGACGACAGGATCACGCCGGCGGCGTGGATGCCGGTGCCGCGGGTCAGGCCCTCGACGCCGACGGCGGTGTCGACGACCCGCTTGACGTCCGGCTCCTCCTCGTACATCTTCCGCAGCTCGGCGGCCTCCCCGTGGCGCGGGTGGTTCCCGTCGTGGATCGCCGACAGCGGGATCTCCTTGCCGCCGACGGCGGCCGGGAACGCCTTGGTGATGCGGTCGCCGAGCGCGTACGGGTAGCCGAGGACACGGCAGGCGTCCTTGACGGCGGCCTTGGCCTTGATGGTGCCGAAGGTGACGATCTGGCAGACCCGGTCGTCGCCGTACTTGCGGGTGACGTAGTCGATCATCTCGTCGCGGCGGCGGTCGTCGAAGTCGAGGTCGACGTCCGGCATGGTGACGCGCTCGGGGTTGAGGAACCGCTCGAAGATCAGTTTGTGCTCGATCGGGTCGAGCTCGGTGATCCCGGTGCAGTAGGCGACCATCGACCCGGTCGCCGATCCTCGGCCGGGTCCGAGGCCGATGCGGTTCTCGCGCGCGTACTGGCAGATGTCGGCGACGACGAGGAAGTAGCCGGGGAAGCCCATGTCGTCGATGACGGACAGCTCATAGTCGATGCGGTCCAGGACCTCCTGGGGCGGTTCGCCCTGGTAGCGGCGCCGCGCGCCGGCCAGGGTCTCCTTCCGCAGCCATGACGACTCGGTCTGCCCCTCGGGCACGGGGAACTTCGGCATCAGGTCGCGGTGGGCGAAGACGTCGCCGTAGTCACCGACGCGTTCGGCGATCAGGAGGGTGTTGTCGCAGGCGCCGGGGACCTCGCCGTCCCACAGAGACCGCATCTCCTCGGCGGTCTTGAGGTAGTAGCCGCTCCCGGAGAACCGGAAGCGGTTCTGGTCGGCGAGCTGCTTGCCGGTGCCGATGCACAGGAGGGCGTCGTGCGCGGCGGCCTGGTCCTCGGTCACGTAGTGGGAGTCGTTGGTGGCCAACGGCGGCAGGTCGAGCTCCCGACCGAGCCTCATCAGGTCGTCACGGACTCGCCGCTCGATCGCGAGGCCGTGGTCCATCAGCTCCAGGAAGTAGTTCTCCTTGCCGAAGATGTCCCGGTACGTCGCGGCGGCCTCGACCGCCTTGTCGTACTGGCCGAGCCGGATCCGGGTCTGCACCGCACCCGACGGGCAGCCGGTCGTGGCGATGATGCCCCTGCCGTGCTCGGCGAGCAGTTCGTCGTCCATGCGCGGGTACTTCTGCACGTGGCCTTCGAGCCAGGCACGCGACTGGAGCCGGAACAGGTTCCGCAGGCCCTCGGCGTCAACGGCCCACATGGTCATATGGGTGTACAGGCCGCGGCCCGCCACGTCGCCGCCCTCGCCGAAGTCGTTCGACTTACGCAGCGAGAGGTTGTCGGACCAGAACACCGACTGCTTGTGGAACCGCGACGCCGGGGCGACGTACGCCTCGATACCGATGATCGGCTTGACGCCCGCCCTGTCGGCCGAGTGGTAGAACTCGTACGCACCGTGCACGTTGCCGTGGTCGCTCATCGCGACGGCGGGCATCCCCAGCCGGTCGACCTCTCCCATGAGGCGCCCGACCTTCGCGGCGCCGTCGAGCATCGAGTACTCCGTATGTACATGCAGGTGGACGAACGAACCCACCGGTCACTCCCTTAGGTTGTACGTCTCAGCGGCGTCCGCCATTCGACCGAAAGGGAGCATGGGGTGTCCAACAACCGACACGCCGATCCGCGACAGCCATCGGTTGTGAACCGAGGTGAGCCGGACCTGCACCTCGCGGCCGTCCGCGCCTTCGTCGCCGTCGCCGAGGAGCGCTCCTTCAGTGAGGCGGCCGCCCGCCTCGGCCTGAGCCAGCAGGCGGTCTCCAAGCGCGTCGCACGCCTCGAAGCCGATCTCGGTACCGTGCTCTTCCACCGCTCGCACAGTGGAACCGAGGTGACCGAAGACGGCGCGTCGTTCCTCACGAACGCGCGTGCGCTCATCGCCCTCGCCGACCAGGCCGTCATGCTGCTGCGCGACCGGCGCCGGCCCCTGCGCATCGACGTGCACCGCAAATGGGTGGCGTCGATCGACATCGTCCGCGGATTCCACGAGGCCGTCGACGAGGTCGACCTGGAGATCGTGACCTCGAACGGGCTCGCCGAGGCACTGCCCGCACTGGCCCGCGGATCGATCGACGCCTTCTTCGCCCGAGCCACCGGGGAACTCGGCGAGGACATCGAGTGCACGCCCGCGTACCTCGAACCGCTCCACCTCCTGGTCGGCCGCCGGCATCCGTTCGCCGGCCGGAGCGAGGTGGCGATGTCCGAACTGGCGGGCGAGACGATCTGGATGCCGGGGATCGCCCGGCCGGACACCGAGTGGGCGGAGTTCTACCGCTTCCTCGGCGACGACTTCGCCGTCAAGTACGACACGTCCGGCCTCCCCCTCTTCGGCCACGAGCACCTGGTGGAACGCGTCGGATCGGACGACCTGGCCACCTTCAACGGGGAGCGGACCCGGCTCCCCTGGCGCCCCGATGTGGTCCAGATCCCGCTCACCGCGCCCACTCCCGCGTACCCGTGGTCGCTGCTGTGGCACGGCCGTAACCGCCATCCGGCGCTGCGCTCCCTGATCTCCCACGTCACGGACCGCTACCTGCCGTTCGACCCGCAGCGCCAGTGGATCCCCACTCAAGATCGGTCCCGCTTCACCACCCCGGCCCGATCGTGAAGCGAGCGGTCAACAGTGCGTTGCCGAACTCGTCGTTGTTCGCCTGAAGCGCTCCGTCCACGCTGATCACGGACACTCTGCGGCGGCCTGACCAGGCGCGCGCGGTCGCGGTCAGCGAACGGTGAGCGGACGGTGAGCGGACGGTGAGCGGCCCCGGCGAAGGTGTGTCCGTTCTCTCGAGAAAGGACAGAGCCGTGAACGTCAAGGCGGGCACGAAGGAATGGATCGGGCTGGCGGTACTGGTGCTGCCGTGCCTGATCGTCTCGATGGACGTGAGTGTGCTGCTGTTCGGGATGCCGTTCATCAGCGCCGACCTCAAGCCGTCCGGCACCCAGCTGCTGTGGATCATGGACATGTACGGCTTCGTGCTCGCCGGCATGCTGATCACCATGGGTGCGCTGGGCGACCGCATCGGCCGGCGCCGGCTGTTGCTCATCGGCGCCGTGGCCTTCAGCGCGGCGTCGGTCGCCGCCGCGTACTCCACCAGCGCCGGGATGCTCATCGGCGCTCGCGCGGTACTGGGGCTGGCGGGCGCGACGTTGATGCCCTCGACGCTGGCGCTGATCCGCAACATGTTCCACGACGCCGGCCGGCGCAAGACCGCGATCGCGGTGTGGACCGGCGCCATGACCGGCGGCGTCACCGTCGGGCCGATCATCGGCGGTCTGCTGATGGACCACTTCTGGTGGGGCTCGGCGTTCCTGCTCAACCTGCCCGCGATGGCGCTGCTCCTGCTGCTGGGCCCGGCGCTGCTGCCGGAGTTCCGCAACCCCGCCGCCGGCCGGTTCGACCTGCTCGGCTCGCTGCTGTCGCTGGGCGCCGTGCTGCCGACCATCTACGGCATCAAGGAGCTCGCCGTGGACGGCTACGCGCTCGTCCCGGTGCTCTCGATCGCCGCGGGTCTCGCCGTCGGGGTCGTCTTCTGGCACCGCCAGAAGACGACCGCCCACCCGCTGATCGACCTGCGGCTGTTCCGGCACCGGACCTACAGCGCGGCGGTCGGCGTCAACACGGTGACCAACTTCGCGATGCTCGGCTTCAGCCTCTACACGATGCAGTACCTGCAGGTCGTCCAGGACATGAGCCCGTTCAAGGCCTCGCTGTGGTCGCTGGCGGTCATGCCGTTCATCCTGGTCGCGATGACGATCGCCGGGATCGCCGCCAAGAAGGTCCGCCCCGCCTTCGTCATCACCGCCGGGCTGCTGGTATCGGCCTGCGGGCTGGCCGTGACCACCCAGGTCCACGTCCACCAGAACCTGGCCGTCATCCTGACCGGCGCCGGGCTGCTCGCCGCCGGCATGCTGGTGTCCACCTCACTGACCGCCGACATGATCCTGGCCGCCGCCCCCGCCGAGCAGGCGGGCGCCGCCTCGGCCGTCTCCGAGACCGGCAGCGAGCTGGGCGGGGCGCTCGGCTTCGCGATCCTCGGCTCGATCGGCACCGCCGTCTACCACCACCAGATGGCCGGCGTACGGGTGACCGGCATCCCCGCCGAGACACTGCGCGCGGCCCGCGACACCCTCGGCAGTGCCGCCCGCGTCCCCGGCCACGGCGGCCTGGCCCTCCTGGAGGCCGCCAAGACCGCCTTCACCCACGGCCTGAACGTCACCGGCCTGTCCGGCGGCATCGTCCTGGCGGCCGCGGCTCTGATCACCCTCGTCGTCCTCCGCGACGTCCCGGTCTCAGCCCCCGCCCCCGCCCCCGCCCCCGTCGAGCAGACGCCCGAACCCGAAATGATCCGTCGATAGAGGCGCGAATCCCGTGCGATCGGCACCCCAGGCCCGCCGATCGCACGGGATCCGCGCTCAGGCGATCGGGGAATTCACATCGCCGGGGAGCACCAGCTGGGGAACCTGGCTGAAGCGCCAGCCCTTGCCGTCTCGGGTGAACACCCAGACCACGTCGAAGCGCTTGCCGGCCCACTTGGCGGGCGGCTTGGGATGAACCGCTCCCATGGCGGCGACGATGTCCGGGATCGCACTGTGCTCCCAGCAGACCAGGACGGTCCCGTGAGCGGAGGCGAGCTTCTTACCGAGCGCGGCCTCGTCACCCTTGCCGTAGGAGAGCTTCGGCTGAAGTCCGAGCCTGGCCGCCAGCGGCGTTATCGTCTCGCTGTGGCGCAGGCCCTTGTCGCCGTTCGGCTGGGCCGCGTAGATGGTGGCAGGTCGCACCAGCCCGGCGCGGAGGCTCCCTTTCTGGGGAGCGAAGAGGTCCACCAGTGCGCCTGCCCGCTGCCACCCGCGTACGGTGAGCGATCCGTCGTTCTGCTGGCCGTCCTCGGTGACACCGAACGGAGCACCCTTCGCCGCCGGCTTCTCCCCATGACGGATGATCATTACGGTGTCGGCGCCCACGGCCGACCCGCCGTCGCTCGCCGAGGCGCCGATGACGTTCCTCGATCTGCCGTCACATCCCGCGGCGAGCGGTACGGCCGCCACCGCGCCACCAGCGGTCAGCAGACGCAGCAGAGAACGACGAGAAGTGGCAGGCTCCATCGGTGCTCCTTTGGAGAGATCGGCGTAAGTCGCCTCCATGAGCTCCCCCGGGACACGGCGGCGAGAGATAGCGAGACGATACCCGCAAGATCGATTAGCCGCCCTGGCCTTCGGCTCATTGCCGCCACCATGGACGTACGACTGCCCGAATCGCCCGGATCATCCGGTGACAACAGCAGCGAACAGGCAACCGTCCTGGAGGACTCGACGTTCGCTTTTCCCGAAGATATATTCGGCTGCACAGCGCTGCTCATCCAGCAAGGCCTACGGCCGACGACGCGCGGCGGTCATCTGGTCGTGGACGAGGCCATGCGTGCGCAGTTCGGCGACACCTTCCGCCCGTTCCGCGCGCTTCGCATCCGCCGCAATGAACTTGAGTATCCCGCGATGCCCGATGACGCGGCCACGTACGACGAGGTGAGGGAGGCTCTCTCTGACGCCGGGCAGATCATCTCGGCCGTCGAGAAACTGCTCCCCCACCTCGGGCTCTTCTGAGTCGCCGTTCAGACGGCTTCGGCGGCGGCGCGGGCGGCGTGGGGCAAGGCGTCGGTGATGCGGTCCAGGGCCGCGGTGTCGTGGGCGGCTGACAGGAACCACGCCTCGTACGCCGACGGGGGCAGGTAGACGCCGTGGTCCAGGGCCGTGTGGAAGAACGCGGCGTAGCGGCGGGTGTTCTGCCGCTGGGCGTGCTCGAAGTCCAGGACCGCCTCGTCGGTGAAGAAGATCGAGAAGAGGTTGCCCGCGGTCTGCAGGCGGTGCGGCACGCCCTCCTTGGTCAGGGCGGCCGTGGCGGCCTCGGCGACGATGGTGGCGGCGTGGTCGATCCGGGCGTACACCTCGTCGGTGGCGGCGCGGAGCGTGGCCAGGCCGGCGGCGGTGGCCAGAGGGTTTCCGGAGAGGGTGCCCGCCTGGTAGACGGGGCCGGCCGGGGCGAGGCGGTCCATGATCTCGGCGCGTCCGCCGAACGCCGCCGCGGGCAGGCCGCCGCCCATGACCTTGCCGAAGGTGTACAGGTCGCCCTGGACGCCCTCCAGGCCGTACCAGCCGGCGCGGGAGACACGGAAGCCCGTCAGCACCTCGTCGATGATGAGGAGGGCGCCGTACCGCTCGCAGATGCCCTTGAGGGCGGCGTTGAAGTCCTCGGTCGGCGGGACGATGCCCATGTTGGCCGGGCACGCCTCGGTGATGACGCAGGCGATCTCGTGGCCGTGCTCGCCGAATGTCTCCTCGACGGCGGCGATGTCGTTGTAGCGGAGCACGATCGTGTCGGCGGTGGCCGCGCCGGTGACGCCCGGCGAGTCGGGCAGGCCGAACGTCGCGACCCCCGACCCGGCCGCGGCCAGCAGCGCGTCGGAGTGGCCGTGGTAGCACCCGGCGAACTTCACGATCTTCGAGCGCTCGGTGAAGCCGCGCGCCAGGCGGATCGCCGACATCGTCGACTCGGTGCCCGAGCTGACCAGGCGGACCTTGTCGATCGGCGTGCGGGCCACCATCTCCTCGGCCAGCAGGACCTCACCCTCGGTGGGCGCGCCGTACGAGGTGCCGTGCTCGGCGGCCCGCCGGACGGCCTCGACGACCTCCGGGTGCCCGTGCCCGAGGATCATCGGACCCCACGAGCAGATCAGGTCGACGTACTCGTTGCCGTCGGCGTCGACGAGGTACGGGCCGCGGGCCGAGGCCATGAACCGCGGGGTGCCGCCCACGGCCCCGAAGGCGCGCACCGGAGAGTTGACTCCGCCCGGTATGACCGCACCTGCCCGGTCGAACAGTGCTTCGGAACGATTCGTGGAAGTCACCCCACGAGTCTCCCAGACGTCAATCGCAGGCGTCGGCCAGGATCTCCAGTAGCCGCACCGGGTCCGGCAGCGGCGCGTCGTGCGGTTCTCTGACCCAGGTCACCGTACGGTCGAACGGCAGCACCGACGGCGGCGCGAGGACGTAGCTGTCCCGGCAGTGCCAGCGCATTCCCGGGCTGTCCTCGATGCTCTCGGGGACGGTGTCGAGGTGGCAGGACCACCACTCGTCCTCGTCGACGGGCGCGCCCCGCGTGGCGACGAAGAAGAGATAGCGCTCGTCGCCGTGGTTGGCGACCGGCCCCACCGCGACGCCCTCCCGCTCCATCTCGTCGAGCGCCGCCTGGCCCGCCTTGGCCGGGACGTCGAAGACGTCGAAGACCCGGCCCGTCGGCAGGACGATGTTGGCGTCCGGGTCCGTCATCCACCAGCGCGCCAGCGTGTCGGCGTCGACCGTGGCCTGCCGCTGCCACACCTGCGACCGGGGATGGGCCGCCGGCGACGGGCAGCCGATCCGGTCGCAGGAACACGCCCGGGTGTCGTCGCCGGTATGCTCACCCGGATAACAGGGCCAGCCCAGGGCGGCGTACTCCTGGACGGCGGTGGCCATACGCTCGCGTCGGACCGACTCGCCCGTCTTGCGGCGGCCGGCCGACCGGTTCGTTCGCTTCGCTGATACATCCAGCATCCTGCTCCCCCTCCGCTCCTCTTCCGATGATGGCGCGCCGGTATCTCGCGGGTTGCGGGAACCCCCGAAAAGCGGCGAAGCCGTGACCCGCCACCGGGCAGGTCACGGAGTGAACCCGCCGCGGTGAGCGGAGCGGCCGGGTGAGGTGCGAGCCCGGCCGGGAAGCGAATGAGGGTGCCGGATCAGGCGCGCAGGGAGCGTGCGACCTCGGTGGCCCAGTAGGTGAGGATGATGTCGGCGCCCGCGCGGCGGATCGAGACGAGCGTCTCCATGATCACTCGGTCGCGGTCGACCCAGCCCTGTGCGGCGGCCGCCTCGACCATGGAGTACTCCCCGCTGACCTGGTACGCGGCGACAGGCACGTGGACCGCGTCGCGCACGCGGCGGATGACGTCGAGGTAGGTCAGCGCCGGCTTCACCATGACGACGTCGGCGCCCTCGTCCAGGTCGAGGAGGACCTCCCGGATCGACTCCTCGGCGTTGGGCGGGTCCTGCTGGTACGCCGACCGGTCGCCGAACTGCGGCGCGCACTCGGCGGCTTCGCGGAAGGGCCCGTAGAACGCCGAGGCGTACTTCACGGCGTACGCCATGATCGCGACGTTGCCGTAGCCGCCCTCGTCGAGGGCGGTACGGATCGCGGCGACCTGGCCGTCCATCATGCCGCTCGGGGCGACGACGTCGACGCCGGCCGCGGCCTGGGCGACGGCGATGGAGGCGTAGCGCTCCAGGGTGGCGTCGTTGTCGACCTCACCGGAGGCCGTGAGGATGCCGCAGTGGCCGTGGTCGGTGTACTCATCGAGGCACAGGTCGGCAATGATCACTGTGGAGTCGCCGAGGTCGCCGCTCAGGTCGCGCAGCGCCTTCTGCACGATGCCGGCCGGGTCGTCGGCGGCCGAGCCGCGGCCGTCCTTGACCGCGGGGATGCCGAACAGAATCAGCCCACCGACACCGGCTTCCGCCGCCTCGTGCGCCGCCTTGCGCAGGGACTCCCTGGTGTGCTGGACGACGCCCGGCATCGACGCGATCGGCTGCGGCTCGGTGATGCCCTCCTTCACGAAGAGCGGCAGCACGAGGTCGCTCGGGTGCAGGTGCGTCTCGGCGACGAGACGCCGCAGCGCCGGGGTGCGGCGGAGCCGACGGGGGCGTGCGACAGGGAACTGCGCGGTCACGGTGACCTTCTTTCAGGGCGATTACTTGCGCCGGCGCGCGCCGCGGCGCATCTCACTCGGCTTGCGGAGCGGGTCGCCGGCCTCGACCTGGGCGGCCCGCCGCTTGGCACCGTACTCCGCCAGCGCCTCGGCGAGAGCACCGACCGAGGGTTTGTCCGCCATGACGTCGACACGCAGGCCGTACTCCTCGGCGGTGTGCGCGGTCTGCGGCCCGATGCAGGCGATCACGGTGACGTTGTGCGGCTTGCCCGCGATGCCGATGAGGTTCCGTACGGTCGAGGACGAGGTGAACAGCACCGCGTCGAACCCGCCTCCCTTGATCGCCTCGCGGATCGGCGCGGGCGGCGGAGCGGCGCGTACGGTCCGGTAGGCGGTGACGTCGTCGCACTCCCAGCCGAGGTCGGTGAGCCCGGCGACGAGCGTCTCGGTGGCGATGTCGGCGCGCGGCAGCAGCACCCGGTCGATCGGGTCCAGATCCTTGTCGTACGGCGGCCAGACCTCGAGCAGGCCCTCGGAGGACTGCTGGTCCTTCGGGGTGAGGTCGGGCTTGACGCCGAACTCCACGAGTGCGGCGGCGGTCTGCTCGCCGACGGCCGCGACCTTCAGGCCGGCGAAGGCGCGGGCGTCCAAGCCGTACTGCTCGAACCGCTCGCGCACGGCGCGCACGGCGTTCGTGGAGGTGAAGATGACCCACTCGTAGCGGCCGGTGACCAGGCCCTTGATGGCACGCTCCATCTGCTGGGGCGTGCGCGGGGGCTCCACCGAGATGGTGGGCACCTCGTCGGGGACGGCGCCGTACGAGCGGAGCTGGTCGGACAGCGAGGCCGCCTGCTCCTTCGTACGAGGCACGAGGACCCGCCAGCCGAACAGCGGCTTGGTCTCGAACCACGACAGCTTCTCGCGCCAGCGGACGACGTCGCCGACGACGAGCAGCGCCGGCGACTCCAGGTGCTTGGTGTCGGAGGCGACCTTCGCGAGGGTGGAGTCGATGGTGTACTGCTCGGTCGTCGTGCCCATCGAGGTGACCGCCACCGGCGTCGTGTCGGACCGCCCGGCGACCATGAGGCCCTTGGCGATCTCGCCCATGGTGTTCTCCGCGCCGAGGATCACGAGGGTCGCCGCGCCGGCGTGGGCGCTCCAGTCGACGCCGCCTTCCTGGGCGTCGACGACCACGGCGTCACGGTGCTTGCCGTCGATCAGCGGGATGCCGGCGTACCCGGGGACGCCGGTGACCGACGAGACGCCCGGGACGATCTCAAAAGGGACCTTGGACCTGGCGCAGACCTTGGCCTCTTCGGTGAGGGCGCAGCTCAGGCCGGGGTCGCCACCGAGCACCCGGGCGACGACCTTGCCCGAACGGGCCAGGGTCACGAGGCTGGCCCCCGCCGGGCCGATCACCTCGGCGGCCGGGTTGAAGTGCGCGCTGAACAGCGGCGCCATCGTCTCATGGACCACGATGGCGTCGGCCGCGCCGAGGATTCTGACCGCACGAAGCGTCAGGAGTTCCGGATCGCCCGGGCCGACGCCGACGAAGGCCACCCTGCCCTGCCGCTCGCCGGACGCCGTCACGCCGGACATCGCGGGGGCCTCGCCCTCGTCGTTCACGGCCTTCTTACTCGCGGGGCTCAAGATGTGCGCTCCCCCATCAACTGGTCGGCCCCCTCCGCGAGCATCCGGAGCGCGAGATCGCGTCCCAGTCGCTCGGAATCGTCAGAGGAACCGCTTTCGGACAACCGAATCTGCCGTTCACCGTCATACCCGACAACGACACCGGTCAGATGCACGATTTCGTCATACCACGCAGCGTATGCGCCCACGGGGGCCGAGCAGCCCGCCTCGAGCGTCGCCAGAAGCGCTCGCTCGGCGGCCACCGCGGCCCTGGTCGGGGCGTGGTCGAGGGTGGCGAGAAGCTCGATGAGATCGGCGCGATCGGCCCGGCACTCCACCGCCAGGGCCCCCTGACCCGGCGCGGGCAGCATCTGGTCCGGCTCGAAGATCTCCGAGACGGCCTCCAGCCGGTCGATCCGGGTCAACCCCGCGAACGCCAGCACGACCGCGTCCACCTCACCGTCGGTGACCTTCCGCAGCCGCGTGTCGGCGTTGCCGCGGATCGGCACGACGTCGAGGTCGGGGCGGAGCGCGCGCAGCTGCGCCATCCGGCGCGGCGACCCGGTACCGATCCTGGCGCCACGCCCCAGGTCGGCCAGCTTGGCCGGCCCGCACAGGGCGTCCCGCGGATCGTCGCGCGGCGGGACCGCCGCGAGCGTGATGCCCTCGGCCGGCCCGGTGGGCAGGTCCTTCAGCGAGTGCACCGCGAAGTCGATCTCACCGGAGAGGAGCCGCTCGCGCAGCCCGTTGACGAACACACCCGTGCCGCCGATCTGGGCCAGCTGCGCCTTCGAGACGTCGCCTTCGGTGGTCACGCCGACGAGCTCGACGGCGCGGCCGGTACGGGCGGTCAGGTCGTCGGCGACCAGCCCGGACTGGGTCATCGCCATCAGGCTGCGCCGGGTACCGAGTTTCAGTGTCGTGCTCATGCCTCGCTCAGCGTTCCTCACTCGTTCCGCGGCCAGGCTCGTGGCTCGTCTGGCCACTCCGGAGCGTTCGCTCGGGGACGTCCTCTGCCCGGATGACCGCCTCCGGGGCCTTGGGATCGAGATCGAAGAGTTCGCGCAACGCGTCGGCGTACGTGTCGCCGCCCGGGGAACCCGCCAACTCTTTCACGCGCACGGTCGGGGCGTGCAGCAGTTTGTCCACGACGCGGCGTACGGTCTGGGCGATCTCCGCACGCGCCTTGTCGTCCAGTTCGGGCAGCCGGCCGCCGAGCCGGCCGAGCTCGGCCTCGACGACGTCCGCCGCCTTGCTGCGCAGCGCGACCACCGTCGGGGCGACCGTCGCCGCCACGAGGCCGAGCTGGAAGGCCTTGACCTCCTCGCACACGATCCGCCGGACGGCGTCGGTGTCGGCCTCGGCAGGCGTGTCGTCGGCCTCGCTGAGGTCGTCCAGGCCCACGAGGGTGACGCCGGGCAGGTCGCGGACCGCCCGGTCGACGTCGTGCGGCAGGGCGAGATCGAGCAGGAACACCGGGCCCTCGAGCATGTCCGGGGTGATGACGAGGCCCGTGGCGCCGGTGCACGAGACGACGATGTCCGCCTCGGCCATCGCCTCCCGCAGGTCCGCGAGCCGGATCGCCCGCGCCGGTGCGTCGGTCGCCTCGGCCAGGCGGACGCCGCGTTCGAAGGTGCGGTTGGCGATGACGATCTCGCCGACGCCTTCCCGGGCGAGTGTCGCGACCGCCAGGGAGCTCATCGAACCGGCGCCCACCACGAGGGCACGCTTACCCTCTAGGGCCCCTGCCCGACTCAGTCCCACGCTGACGAGGGACGCGCCCGCCCGGTCGATGCCGGTCTCGTTCCGCGCCCGCTTGCCGACGCGCAGCGCCTGCTGAATCGCCTCGTTCAGCGCCCGGTCGACGGTGCCGTACTTCTGGGCGAGCTTGAGGGCGGTGCGAAGCTGACCGGCGATCTGGCCCTCGCCGACGACCATGGAGTCCAGACCGCAGGCCACCGAGAAGACGTGCTGGACCGCGCGTTCCTCATAGTGGACGTACAGGTGCCGGGACAGCTCGTCCAACGGCACGTCCGAGTGCTGGGAGAGCAGCTCGGAGATGGCCGAGACACCCGCGTGGAACTTGTCGACGTCGGCGTACACCTCGATGCGGTTGCACGTCGAGACGACCACGGCGCCGCCGACGCTCGGAGCGCCGTGCACGTCGTGCAGCAGCTTGACGAGCCGCTCGCCGGTGACCGCGGCGCGTTCCAGCAGCGCGACGGGGGCGCTGCGGTGACTCAGCCCGACCACGAGAATGCTCACTGGTGCTCCCGTCCCTCACCTGTCGCCCCTGACCAGCGCGTACGTGGCCGTGTCGGCACACCCGCTTGGATCATTGGCCATCCACCGCCTCGAGATACTCCTGTTCCACTCCGGCGGGGCCTCCGGCCTTCCGCTGCTCGTGGAACGCGAGGATTTGAAGCTCGATCGACAGGTCGACCTTACGCACATCCACGCCATCTGGCACAGTCAGGACAACTGGGGCGAAGTTCAGAATGCTCGTGACCCCGCTCGCCACCACCCGATCACAGACCGCCTGGGCGGCCGGCGCGGGCACCGCCAGGACCGCGATCGAGATCCCGCAGTCGGTGATCACCCGCTCGAGCTTGTCGATGTGCTCGACGGTCAGGCCGTTGATGCGCTCCCCCACGATCGTCGGATCGGCGTCCAGCAGAGCGGCCATCCGGAAACCGCGAGAGGCGAACCCGCCGTACCCCGCGAGGGCGCGGCCGAGGTTACCGAGGCCGATGATGGCCACCGACCAGTCCTGGGTGAGGCCCAGCTCGCGGGAGATCTGGTAGACGAGGTACTGCACCTCATAGCCGACACCCCGGGTGCCGTACGACCCGAGGTGGGACAGGTCCTTGCGGAGCTTGGCCGAATTGACGCCCGCGGCGGCGGCGAGCTCCTCCGACGAGACGGTGACGACATCGCGCTCGGCGAGCGTGTGCAAGGCGCGGAGGTAGACCGGGAGCCTGGCCACGGTCGCCTCTGGGATGCCCCGGTTTCGCGCACCGAGGATGGATCGACGGGTCACAAGCCTGCTCTTCGGGACTCGACGACGCGGCCGGTCCTTAAGTCGCCCGGGGCCCGGTCGCCTGGACTTTTCTCAGATTAAGCCTTTGTGAACACGCGCACAAAGTCGGGCCGTACGCCGTTCGGCCGCCCCCGGGCCGCCGGACGACCTCGGAAACCCTGTCGGCGCGCAGCTCAGCGGCATCTCCTCGGCGCGGCGGCCGCTTCTCCCGGCCGCAGAGGATGTGACCAAGGAGACATCGACACCTCACCGGCACCTGCGGTAAAGGCGGACGGTCAGGAGCTGAGGGCGGCGCGCAGGCGGCGCTCGTCGACTCGCCAGAAGTCGTGCTGCACACCGTCGACGAACGTGACCGGGATCTGGTCCCAGTAGCGCCGCGTGTCCTCCTCGGAGGCGGTGATGTCGCGCTCCTCCCAGCCGACGCCGAGGTCCCCGCAGACGCGCGCGATCACTTCGCGCGCGTCATCGCACAGGTGGCAGCCCGGCTTTCCGAGCAGCAGGACGCGGGACGTGTCAGCCATGAGGCCAGCGTACGGATGGGTTCGACGGGTGCGACGGCGGGGACTGGTGCCCGTTCGGCCGCGGCGGCGCCGGACGCGGACCGGTCGTGTCATGGGGCACCGGGCGCGGACCGGTCATGTCCTGCGGAGCCGGACGCGGACCGGTCATGTCGTGGGGCAGGCGATTCGGATCGTGGCCCGGGCGCTGGGCAGGGTACTGCGGCCTCGGTGATTCCCCTGTGGAGTACTGGGGCCTGGGTGACTCCCCCGTGGAGTACTGCGGCCTGGGTGACTCCCCCGTGGAGTACTGCGGCCTCGGCGACTCCCCCGTCGAGTACTGCGGCCTCGGCGGCTCCTGGGCCGGGCGCGGAGGCTCGTAGGCCGGGCGGGCGGCCTCGTGGGGCGGACGGTGGCCGTTCTGCGGCGGACGATGGCCGTTCTGCGGCGGGCGGTGGGCGTCCTGGGGCGGACGCTGGGCGTCGGGAGGCGGCGTTATCTTGGCGGCGGTGGCAGTCAGCTCGATGACGTTCGTGCCCGCGACGTGGGACCGCGCCTCGGACGCGAACCGCTGGACGTGCGGCTGCCGCGTGTGGTGCTCCACCGCGGCGGCGTCGTGGAAGAGCTGGTAGAAGATCCGCTGCAGCGGGGCGTTGTCGACCGCGTGGCAGGCGTAGACCAGGGTGCCCGGGTCACGCTCGATCACCGCGCGGGTGACCTCGACGGCCAGCCGGTCGAACGCGTCCTGGTGCCCGTCGAGCAACGTGTACATGGTGATCCGGCCGTACTGCCCGAGAGGGAACGGCATCGGCCCCGACGTGCCGGGCGCCGGCGCGAACGACGGCTGGCCGGAGTACTGCCCGCCCGCCGGCAGGCCCTGAGAAGGAGTGCCCTGAGGTGGAAGCGCCTGCCGCCCGTGGGGAGGCTGCCCTGCGTAGTTGGCCATCTCGTCGTACGGCTCCGCTTCTTCTTCGTATTCGTCTTCGTCGTCGTGGGCCTGTTGCGGCAGCACGCGGACGGTCCCGAACCAGATCAGGGCGACGGCGCCACCGAGCGCGAGAGGCGCCAGCGGTCCGGGCAGGAAGCCGCGCGTCGCGGTGACCACCAGCACGCCGGCGAGCGCGACCATGGCCACCGTGAGCATGATCTCGGTGGCGGCGCGATCGCGCTTGTTGCCCCGCATCGCGATGACCGCGACGCAGGAGACGAGCGACACGACCGCGAAGACGTGGCCCCCGTCGAGGATGAGCTTGGGCAGCGACGAATAGTGGCCGGCGACCTTCGGCAGGCTCTTGCCGAAAGTGCCGATGATGGGGTCGAGCAGGATGATGACCACGGCCACGACGACGTACGAGCCGGCGATGAGCCGCGCCGCGAAACGCGCCTGCACCGTGCGGGCCACCAGCTCGACGACGCCGAGCGCCAGGCTGAACGGCGCCAGCAGCCCGCCGAACAGCTCGACGAACCGAAGCAGCGCGGGTGAGAAGCCGGTCGCGTACCCGGCGGTCATCGCGCCCAGCGCGAGGCCGAGGGCGGCGAGCGTGCCCGTCCAGGCGAAGAGGTAGATCCGCCGTTCGGGGAACGCGCGCACGGCGAGCAGCCCCGCGCACCCGAGGGCGGCGAGGGTCGCCAGAAGTGCCACCGCGACGTTGACCATCGTCACCATGTTGCCCGATCACAGTAGTGGACAGGTAACGGATCGCCCGGTCCGCCCCGAGAAATCGCTATGCGCTGCATGAGCGCATTTACGAACCGATTCATCATCGGTCGCCATTGCCAACGTTACTCGCCGGTATCTAGCATGTGCGACACATCCGGTGGCCGCTCAGCACCGAGGAGTACTGGATGCGCAGTCTCACGCTCGATCCCCCTCTGGCGTCCCCCGAGGCGGTCGTCGGCACGGTCATCCCGAAGACCGCCGTCGACCAGGCTGAGCTGCGCGAACTCGTACTCCGAGCCCGGGCCGGCGAGTCGGACGCCTTCGCCGCGCTCTACGACCGTTACGTCGACCTCGTCTACCGCTACGTCTACTACCGCGTCGGCGCCCACCCCCTCGCCGAGGACCTCACCAGCGAGACGTTCCTGCGGGCGCTGCGGCGGATGAGCGTGTTCACCTGGCAGGGCAAGGACTTCGGCGCCTGGCTGGTCACCATCGCACGCAATCTCGTTCTTGACCACTTCAAGTCCAGCCGGTATCGGCTGGAGATCTGCACGGCGGAGCCCGATACGGGGGATCGCTGGGAGGAGGGCCCCGAACGCGCCGTCCTCGACGCCTTCACCTACCGGGCGCTGTTCTCGGCGGTCCGGGCCCTGGGGTCGGAACAGCGTGAGTGCGTCGTCCTACGGTTCCTGCACGGCCTGTCGGTCGCCGAGACGGCCATGGTCATGGGAAAGAACAGCGGGGCGATCAAGGCGCTCCAGCACCGCGCCGTGCGCTCCCTCGCCCGGGCCGTCCCGCCCGACGTTCACTCAAGAGACACCGACGACTGACGGTCCTTGTCGATTACGGCTGATCGAAAGTGGTTACCCTCGACTCATGCGGTTGTGGCCATGGAGTGACGATGCCGACGACGCCGAACTGGCAGGTGAGGCGGCGGCAGCGGCCGCGGAGATCGATGCGCCGCCGCCGGTGCTCGACCCCGGCGCCGCGGCGTTCTTCGACGTCGACAACACGTTGATCCGAGGCGCGTCCATCTACCACTTCGCGCGCGGCCTCGCCGCCCGCAAGCTGTTCACCTTCCGCGACCTGGCGCTGTTCGCGCTGGGCCAGGCGTCATTCCGGGTGCGCGGCTCGGAGAACGCCGAGCACATCAGCACCGCGCGCGAGGCCGCCCTGGCGTTCGTCGCCGGACGCAGCGTGAGCGAGCTCGTCAGCCTCTGCGAGGAGATCTACGACGAGAAGATGGCCGACCGGATCTGGCACGGCACGCGCGCCCTCGCCCTCAAGCACCTGGACGCCGGCCAGCAGGTCTGGCTCGTCACGGCCACGCCGGTCGAGCTCGCCCGGATCATCTCCCACCGGCTCGGCCTGACCGGCGCCCTCGGCACCGTCGCCGAGACCGAGGACGGCGTCTACACCGGGCGGCTGGTCGGCCACCTCCTGCACGGCCCCGCCAAGGCCGGTGCCGTACGGGCGCTCGCCAAGCGCGAGGGTCTCGACCTGTCGCGCTGCTCGGCGTACAGCGACTCCTACAACGACCTGCCGATGCTGACGGCGGTCGGCAACCCCCACGCCGTCAACCCCGACGCCGAACTCCGCGAGCACGCCCGCGAACACGACTGGCCGGTCCACGACTTCCGCACCGGCCGCCGGGCCACCATGGCCGCGCTGCCGGTCGCCGCCGGAGCAGGCGCCCTCGCGGGCGGCGTCGCCGCCGGGGTGGCGCTCCGCCGCCACTACCGCGGTCACTGAGCTGAGGGCGGCCCGATCGGCCGTCCGGTGTAAGGCTCACCCACCGAGCACGCCCAGGACGGGCCTGCCCGCCGCCTGGATGCCCGCCCGCACGCCGACGGCGCGACCCGCCGGAGGAAGCCTCCCCGGCGGCCCGATCGCCGGTGGCCGTCCGCCGTGAGGCTCACCCGCCGAGCACGCCCAGGACGGGCGTACCCGACGCCCGGATGCCCGCCAAGGCCCCAGGGCACGCTGACGCCGCGGCCCGCCTGGGAACGCCCGGAGGCACCTCCCCGGCGGGCCTGCCGCGTCCGCTCAGCGGCCGCTGAGGCGCAGCATCTGCTCCGGGTAGCGGGCGCCGGCGACCGGCAGCTCCAGCTCCTTCAGCTCCGCCTCGCTGAGCTCGATCTCGGCCGCGCCGAGGTTCTCCTCGAGCCTCGAACGCCGCTTGGTGCCGGGGATCGGCACGACGTCCTGACCCTGGTGCAGCAGCCAGGCCAGGGCCAGCTGCGCCGCCGTCACGCCCTTGCGCGCGGCCAGGTCCCGGACGGCCTCGGCGGCCTTCACGTTGGCGTCGTAGTTGGCGCCCTGGAAGCGCGGGTCGTTGCGACGGTAGTCGTCCTCCCCGTACTCCTCGGCCCGGCGGACCTCGCCGGTCAGGAAGCCGCGCCCGAGCGGCGAGTACGGCACGAGCCCGATGCCGAGCTCCCGGACGGCCGGCAGGATCTCGTCGTCCAGGCCCCGCTCCCACAGCGAGTACTCCGACTGCAGGGCCGACACGGGGAACGTGGCGTGGGCCCGGCGGATCGTCTCCGCGCCGGCCTCGGACAGGCCGAAGAACCGGACCTTGCCCTCCTGGACCAGCTCGCCGACGGCGCCGGCGACGTCCTCGATCGGCACCTCCGGGTCGACGCGGTGCTGGTAGAGCAGGTCGACGTGGTCGGTGCCGAGACGCCGCAGCTGCTGCTCGAGCACCTGCTTGATGTGCTCGGGGCGACTGTTCAGACCGCGGCGCGCGCCGTCGTCGCCGATGTCCCAGCCGAACTTCGTGGCGATGACTGCCTCGTCGCGGCGGCCGTGCAGCGCCCGGCCGAGGAGCTCCTCGTTGGTCCAGGGGCCGTAGATCTCCGCCGTGTCGAAGAAGTCACCGCCGAGCTCCAGCGCCCGGTGGATCGTGGCGATGGACTCCTCGTCGTCGCCCTGACCGTACGCCCAGGTCATGCCCATGCAGCCGAGGCCGAGCGCCGACACTTCGAGTCCCTGCGTACCCAGTCTTCTCTTCTCCATGGCGACCAGACTTCCCCTTAGAGCGCGCTCTAAGTCAAGCCGGGGTCAGAAGAAGATCGAGGCGCGGCGGCGGAGCTGGTCGTACAGCATGTTCTGGATCGTCTCGCGGACCTGGTCGGTCAGGTTGAGCACGGTCATGTGGTCGTCGGCCTGATCGGGGGCGTACTCGTCCGTCATGATCGGCTCACCGAACGCGATGATCCACTTCGAGGGCAGCGGCACCAGGCCGAGCAGCCCGAACATCGGCCACGTCGGCGTGATCGGGAAGTACGGGAGGCCGAAGAGCCGGGCGATCAGCCGCAGGTCGGCGATCTTCGGGTAGATCTCCTCCGCACCGACGATCGCGGCCGGGATGATCGGCACCTGGGCGCGCAACGCGGTGGCGACGAACCCGCCCCGGCCGAACCGCTGAAGCTTGTACCGCTGGCTGTACGGCTTGCCGACGCCCTTGAACCCCTCGGGGAACACCCCGACCAGCTCGCGCTTTCCCAGCAGGCGCGCGGCGTCGGCCTGGCAGGCCAGCGTGTGCCCGCTCTTGCGGGCCAGGTGGGCCAGCACCGGGATCTGATAGACGAGGTCGGCGCCGAGCAGGCGCAGGTTGCGCTTTGCCGGGTGGTGGTCGTGCAGCCCGACCTGCAGCATGACGCCGTCCAGCGGCAGCGTGCCGGAGTGGTTGCCGACGACCAGGGCGGGCCCCTCGTCGGGGACGTTCTCCAGTCCGAGCATCTCGACGCGGAACCACCGCTCGTACAGCTGGCGGGCCATCGGCATCAGCAGGCCGTCGTTCAGCTCCGGGTCGAAGCCGAACTCGTCGACCTGGTAGTCGCCGCTCAGCCGATGGCGCACGAAGCGCAACGCCCCCGCGATCTTCTGCTCGAGCTCTCCGGGCAGCTCGGTACCGCGGTCGCCGCGCTGCTGGTCGGCACCTTTGTCGCCGTGGAGCGGGATCACCTCGGCCTCGTGGCGCATCTCCGCTCTCGCTTCCTCGGACATCAGATTGTGGTCACCTCCTGCTGAAGCCCCCTACCCCGCCGGTGACCAGGTCAAAGATTCCCGTCGGGAGGCTGCGGCCGAGCCCCTGCGAATCGGCGAAATCCGCGAAAGCCTCTTCGGAGCTGTACTTGGGCCGCCAGGAGAGCTCGTTCGTCAGCCGGGTCGTGTCGATCACGCGGCCGTACGTCAGCCAGCGCAGCATCTCGGGCGAGAAACCCTTCAGCCCGCCGAACCGGCGGCCGACGTCGCCGAGCGTCTGCACGGCGTTCGCCGGGAGCGGGACCATGGGCCGGCCGGCCCGGCGCAGGGCCTGGGAGAGCAGCACGACGCCATCGCCGGCCGCGTTGAACAGGCCGGGATGGTCATCCACGGCCATCCGGCGCAGGATCTCGACCCCGTCGTCCTCGTGGATGAACTGCAGGCGCGGGTCGTAGCCGAACACCGTCGCCACCACCGGCATGTGGAAGTAGCGGCTGAGCGGATTGTCGACGCTGGGGCCGAGGAAGTTCGCGAAGCGCAGCACGGAGACCGTCAGGTCGGAACGGCGCCGGGCCAGACCGCGGACGTACCCCTCGACCTCGACCGCGTCCTTGGCGTAGCCGTGCGTCGGAGGGACCACCGGCTCGTCCCGCTCGGTGAACACGGCCGGGTCGCGAGGCGACGAGCCGTACACCGCCGCGGACGAGCGCACCACGATCTTGCGCATGGCCGCCGACCGCTGGCAGGCGGCCAGCAACTGCATCGTGCCGATGACGTTGACTTCCTTGGTCGTCATCCGCGCGGCCGCGGTCATGGTCACCAGGTTGAGGTGCACGACCGTGTCCACTCGCGCCGAATCTATGACCTTGGCGATACTCGGCGTGCGGATGTCGACCCGGACGAACTCGGTGCGCCCGAGAGGCGCCGCGGGCGGCACGGTGTCGACGCCGATGACCCGCTCGATGCCCGGCTCGGCCTGTAGTGCGTCGGCCACCCGTGCTCCGAGCCACCGGGACACGCCCGTGACCAGGACCACCCGGCTCGCGCCGGGGCCTGACGCTGCGCTCGCGGAGGGACGCGTCGAAGGCACCGGTGTCCCCCCATCCGTGGACGGCTGCGTTACTTCTTGTTGCGACGCTGGATGCGCGTCTTCTTCAGCAGCTTACGGTGCTTCTTCTTGGCCATGCGCTTACGACGCTTCTTGATGACAGAGCCCACGGAACCCTCACTCGATGATCAGCAGGAGACGGGCGATCAGCACCCTTGGCGGGCACATGGCCCGGTGCCCAAGGGTACCGCCGCCTCGACGCCGATCGGTCGCGGGCCGCCGCCGCCATGCCGCGGCGGCCGCGCGTCAGCCCGCTTCGATGTACGCGTCCCGCAGATAGTCGTGGACAGCCTGTTCTGGTACGCGGAACGATCGTCCCACGCGAATCGCCGGTAGTTCTCCCGAGTGAACGAGGCGGTATACGGTCATCTTGGACACCCGCATCACCGACGCCACCTCGGCCACAGTCAGAAACCTGACCTCGCTCAGAGGTCGCTCGCCTGAGCTCATCGGACGCCCTCTTCCACACGCCGCGCGTCAGACCTTTGGGTGACTTTGATCACGGCCGTGTACTTTCCTCCAGCGTAAATCGTGAATCGCGAGTCGCAAGAGGGGAGTTCAATCAATCAGGCCCGAATGTGTCAAAAGATACACAGTGAGCGGCGTGTAGTGATGCGGGAGCACGTTGTCGTCCAGCGGTACCACAGTGTGCACCTTCCCCTCCGCCTCCCCCGCGAACAGGGCGGGGTCATTGCAGTCGGCGAAGCCCACCGTGTCGATGCCCGCCTGACCGGCCGCCCCGGCCCATCCGTGGTCCGCGATGGCCAGATCCGGCCAGGGTCCGGCGGCCTCGGAAAGTTCTCGCAAAATCGCGCGCATCGGATGCGGATCATGCGTATGGTGCAGCGACGCGCCGCCGCTCAGCGCCGCGACGCTCTCGATGTAGCGGATCTGCCGCCGCTCCACCCCGCGCGGCGTCTCCACGTCGTACACCCAGCCCGCCGCGGGCGTCAGCACCCGGCAGCCCCGCGCCCGCAGTGCCCTTCCCACCGCGAGGTACACCGGCAGCAGCCCCGCCGGATGCCCGGTGGCCAGCAGCACCGTCTCCCGGCGCTCCGCCGCCTCCCTGAGCCGCCCGGCCATGGCCTCCAGGGCGTCGATGGTGAGGTCCGGGTCGATCGTGTCGTCCCCGTACAGGTGCGACGGATCCGGATCGATCCCGCACTTCTTCACCATCAGCGCGAAGATCTCATCGAACGTCCAGTCGTTCTCCAGTTCGAGACCGAACAGGTAGTACGGCTTGCGCGCCGCCATCCGCCGGTAGTGCAGAAGGTTGCCCTGACGCGGCGTGGCGACCGGCCCCGCGATGAGCGTGCGGACCAGGTGCTCCCGCAACTCGTCACGGGTCGGCACCGCCTGGTCCGCGAGACTCACATCATCGGGTCCAGACCGTGCTCCGGGAACACCGCCTGCCGTGTCGCCATCACCGCTCGGTCCACCGGATCCGCCGGGTCGTACCCGCTCTCCCACCTTCGCACCTCCGTGTCGGCTCCATCGGTCATGCGCTCGGGCGCGTGCCGCCCGGTGCGGTCGCGAACGAACTCGCGCCAGGACTCCGGTGTCGGCGTGTCGGGCGTGATCGGCCGCCCCGACGCCTCGGCCAGCAGATGGGTCCAGGCGCGCGGGACCACGTGCACCAGCTCGTAACCGCCGCCGCCGGTCAGCATCCACCGACCGCCGGCCGTCTCGTGGGCCAGCCGGTGCAGGGCCTGGTACGCGGCGCGCTGCCCGTCGACGCTCAGCGTCAGATGAGCCAGCGGGTCGAGCTCGTGGCTGTCGCAACCCTGCTGGGTGACCAGGATCTCCGGGGCGAACGCCCGAAGCAGCGGCGGGACGACGGCGTCGAAGGCGCGCAGCCAGTGCCGGTCGCCGGCGCCCGGCGGCAGGGCGACGTTGACCGACGTGCCCTTCGCGCCGGTCTCCTGCGGCGTACCGGTGCCGGGGAAGAGCGTGCGCGGCGTCTCGTGCAGGCTGATCGTGAGCACCCGCGGGTCGTCGTAGAAGGCCGCCTGGACGCCGTCGCCGTGGTGGACGTCGACGTCCACGTACGCGACCTTCTCGGCGCCCTGCTCCAGCAGCCAGGCGATGGCGATGGCCGGGTCGTTGTACACGCAGAACCCGGACGCGGCGCCGTGCATCGCGTGGTGCAGCCCGCCGGCGATGTTGGCGGCGTGCTCGGCCTCGCCCGTCCACACCGCCCGCGCGGCCGCCACCGACGCCCCGGCCACCAGCGCGGACGCGTCGTGCATGCCGGCGAAGACCGGGTTGTCGGCCAGCCCGAGCCCGCGCGCGACGTCGAGCCGCTCCGCCCGTACGGCCTCGATGTAGGCCGGGTCGTGGACGAGTGTCAGCAGCGCGTCGTCGGCCGGCTCGAACCCCTCGACCGACACGCCGGGCGCGTCGAACACGCCGAGCTCGCGGGCGAGCGCCATCGTCAGCTCGATACGGACCGGGTTCATCGGGTGCTCGGCCCCGAAGTCGTACGACACGAGCCGGTCGTCCCAGAAAACCCGAAACGAGGTACTCACCGGCATGCCTCCCCTAGTCAATGGGATCGCTCCGCTCGTCCCCGGATAACGCTAGCGGTACGCTGCGCGATCATGGCGCTCGAGATGCGCGGCGCGTGCGAGCGCTGCGCCGCAACCCTTGACCAGAACGGCCTGGCCTACATCTGCAGCTACGAGTGTTCTTTCTGCGGGCGCTGCACCCGGCAACTCGCCCACAAGTGCCCCAACTGCGCCGGCGAGCTGGTCCGCCGCCCCACACGCATCTGAGGCACCGTGGCGAGGGCCGCAGCCGCGCAGGCGAACGGAACGGCCGGCAGGACATAGCGGTAGTCGAAGTCCGTCGTCAGGACGGGTACCAGGAGCAGGAAGCACGCGACCGTCCAGGTGAGCGCGCCATCGAGTCCACGGCGGAGGACCCCCGCGAAGCCGACCGCGAGGATCGCGGCGAGCACGGTCCCGCGCAGGAAGACGTGGTCCTGGTAGGCGCGGAGCCATCCGGCCCAGGGCTCGGCGATCCCACCGGTCGCCCCGCCGCCCGCGTAGGCGCGGACGACCGGCGGCTCGGTGCCTCCGAGGTCCGGAGCCGCCGGCATCCGGGTCGCGTCGTCGGGGAACCGGTAGAGGGCGGCCGTGTAGTCGGTCGGATAGGGGCGGCGCTCCCAGCCGAAGGTGAGCCGGAGGCCGTCGGCGACGACGGTCGCGTAGTCGAGGGGCTGGGCGGCGATCGCCCGCAGGGCGAAACGGCGCGCCCGGTCGTTGGTCTCTGCGGTGAAGGTGTGCCTGCTCGACCAGCCGGTGGGCGACCCGTACTGCCAGATCTGGGTGGACGACGCGGCCCGCTCACCGGGCCGGCCGTGCGGGCACATCGCGGCGAGGTCGCGCGGGGGCTTGATCTTCGCGCAATCGGCGAAGGCGGCGGTGCGCCCCCACAGGAAGACACCGTCGGTCTCCGTGACCGCGTACCGGCCGTTCGCGGACGAGAACCACAGCCCGTACGCGACGACCGGCAGCGCGGCGGCGAGGACGAACGCGCCCACGGTGCGCCAGGGCGCCCGCCGGATGAGCAGGAAGACGACGAGGACGACGATCAACGGCATGCTCACGGTCCGCGTGAGCGTGGCCAGGGCCAGGAGAAGGCCGGTCGCGGCACCGGCCCGCCGGCTGATCGCGGGATTCCACAGGACGACGGTGATCGCGGCCGTGAGCAGCAGCATGAACAGCGTGTCCGACATGACGAGGTGTTCGAGCTCGAGTTGGTAGGCGTCGAAGAGCACCGGCGCGGTGGCCAGGACCGCGACCGATGGCCGCGCCCGGCGGCGCCGGGCCAGCGCGTAGATCATGACTGCCGTGGCCAGTCCCATGAGGTGCTGGAGAGCGACCAACAGGGCGAAACTGTGGAACGGGCGCAGTGCCCAGAGCAGCAGCCCGTAGCCGGCGGGTCGTATCGCGTCCGGGTGCGGGGCGAGGCCGATCCGCAGGTAGTCGAAACTGTCGTTGAACCACAGCGCGGGCCGGTAGGCCGCCATGGCGACGACCCGCAGGACGACGGCGGTGGACAGGACGGCGATGAAGGCGGCGTGTGGGCGCAGGCGTGCCACTGAGCGCTCCCGAGGGCATGGGTCGGACACCGCACGCGCGGAAGCGCGCGGTGTACGCGTCGTGATGGTCTAGGGGACTCCGGAGCCGCACCCGTTGTTGCCGAGCGGACAGCGAACGCTTCCCGCCGGTTCGGCCCGTGCCGCCTCGGTTCAGTTCCTCTTGATCGCGGGGGCGTGGTCGGCGACGGAGATCTTCAGTAGCGCCGAGGACGCCAGCACGCTCCCGACCGGTGCCTTGGCCCGCGCGGAGTTCGTGACGACGCTCCGCTCGCCGAGGTACTGGTAGGTCGCCGGGTCGAGGATGAACTCATCGCGGATACCGAGCCCGTCGTCGACCAGCGCCACGCCGATCCCGGTGCGACCCGCCGCGTCCGTGACCCGGCCGGTCATGGTGACCCCGTGGATCGCCGACGCCGCGCGGAACAACGCGGCCCGCTGAGCGGGGGGCAGGTACGCCCCGAGAAGGCCACCGACGTTGTCCCAGGCGTGCACGTCGGCCGAGGGACCGGCGCCCTCGTACAGGTAGAGGTACTGGTACATCCCTGTGGACGTGGTGGGCAGATGGCTGGTGTGGGCGTAGTCCGTACGGCGGTAGTCGGGCGTCCGATCCTCGTCGACGAACTTCTCCGGGCCGGTGTGCCCGACGGTCTCCCACGCGTCAGGCGGAATCGGCCAGCCCGGGTACGCCTTGGGCGGCAGCACCGCCCCCTCGAAGACTCCACCGGTCGCGTCGCCCTCCACGGGATACCAAACGGTGTCGCGGCGCCGGGACAGGTACCGCGACTGATGATGCGCGCTCTCGTTCGACTCGACCGGGCTCATGCGCTGTGACTCGTAGACCAGGTACTGGCCGGGCTTCGGGTGCAGTTCCGGCTGCGTGCTCACCTTCTCCGCCGCCCGGTTGAGCGCCTCGACCGCCGCGACCGGCATGGTGCGCGCGACCGATGGGGAGCGCGGCTTGCCGACGCCGACCACGACGAGGCCGGTCGCCACGGCCGTGGCGGCCAGCCCGGCCGCGAGGCCGAACCGCAGCCGGCGGGCGCGGGCGTGTGCTCGTTCCGGACGGGCGGGTGCCGAGGCGATCATCGCGCCCAGCAGCCGGTTCTCCTCGGCCTGGAGATCGATGCGGTCGGGTCGGGGGACCTCCGACCGGAAGCGCCGGAGTCGGGTCATGTCATCCATGGACGGCCTCCTCGATCAAGACGGTCATCGCGTGGACGTCACCGAGGTCCCGGCGGAGCTTCTTGCGGGCCCGGTTGATGCGCGAGCGCACCGTCCCGATGCGCACGCCCAGCGCCTGCGCGACTTCGGGATAGGTGAGGTCGGCCCAGGCCACCAGCAGCAGCGCGTCGCGGTGGCCCTTCGGCAGCGCCGCGAGCGCGCCCGCCAGCCGGCGACCGGACGCCTCGGCGGTGACCCGTTCGTCGCTGCGCTCGGTGAACGGCTCCGTCACCGGGTCCTCACCGGTGCTCTCGAGGACACGCAACTGGCGGACCTCGTTCCGGACGTACCGGCCCATGAGATTGGTCGCGATGCCGTACAGCCACGGCCGCGCGCTGGGCCGTGTCAGGTCATAGCCGTCCCGCTGGTGGAAGGCGGCCAGGAACGTCTCGGCGACGACGTCCTCCGCGGCGTCGGGACCCAGCCTGCGGGTGACATAGCGCTTGATGTCCGGCGCGTGCCGGCGGAAGACCTCGGCGAACGCCTCGGGCTCCTGCCGGGAGCATCCGATGTAGTGCGCGTCATCGGCCTCCGCCCGGCTCGTTTCGCTCATTCTCTGCCTCTCGGCTCCGGGTCCGTACACGGGTTGTTGCCGAGCGGTCGGCGAACGGTTCCCGCCGGTTCGGGCGGCACGGATGAGGCGATCTTGCCCGGATCGGGAACCCGTACGGTTCGAGCGGGCTACAGAGGGTGTCCTGACCGACGCCGAGAGGCCGGAGTATGAGCGAGATGAGCCGGACCGCCACGGAGGCCGACGACGCCGCCGTGATCGAGCGGTCCCGGCGAGAGCCCGAAGTGTTCGCCGAGGTGTTCCGTCGGCACGCCCCTGAGATCAAGCGGTACGTCACCCGGAGGCTGGGTCCCGACGCCGCGGAGGACGTCGTGGCCGAGACGTTCCTGACGGCGTTCCGGCAGCGGGAGCGGTACGACCTGACCTGCCCGAGCGCGCGGCCGTGGTTGTACGGCATCGCGACGCACCGGATCGGGCGGCATCAGCGCACCGAGGTACGGCGGCTGCGTGCCCTCGAACGGAGCGGGGTCGATCCGGCCGCCGAGCCGTTCACGGATCGCGCGGACGAGCGGGTGAGCGCGGTGGCCGTGCGCAAGAGCCTGGCGGCCGCCCTGAGGAGACTGCCGGCCGGGCACCGGAACGCCCTGCTGCTGGTGACGTGGGGCGACCTCGGTTACCAGGAGGCGGCGCAGGCCCTCGGAGTGCCGATCGGAACGGTGCGCTCCCGCGTGAACCGGGCCCGGAAGAAGCTGCGCGCGGAACTCGGCGGCGTCAACCCCACTTCTGTCAGCGAGGAGCTCAACCATGGATGAGATGGCCCAGCTCAACCTCATGGGGTCGGATATTCCGACGCCCACCCCGGCAGAGCTGCGGGGCGAGGAACGGCGGCTGCTCGCCGAGATCGCCACGCCGGGGTCCGAGCGGCTGCCGGGCTCGGGTGTCCTGGAACGCCTGATGCGCCCGGTCGGCGGGGGCCGCCCCCGGCCCGTTCTCGTGGCCGGTGTCGCCACCGGGCTGGCCGCCGCGTCCGTCGCCGGTGTCGCGCTCACCGGGGTGCATTCGCGCGGCCCGGGATCGTCGTACCTGCCACAGGCCGTCCCGGTCGCGGTCGTCCAGACCCTCGGCCACGCCGCCGACGCGGCGAGCCGGCAGCGTGAACTGCACCCGAAGCCCGGCCAGTTCCTGGTCTTCGAATCGCAGACCATGGAGCCCACCGATTCGAATTCGAAGGAACACGGTCACTCCCGCTACCTCAGCCGCGCCAGGCGGACGATCTGGCTGCCCGTGTCCGGCCGGGCCACCGGCGGCGTCCTGCTGGAGCGGGGCCTGCCGGCCAAGCAGTACGGGAACTGGCCGCTCCCGCCCGAGGCCCGGCAGGAGGTCGGGACGACGGGTCCGACGCGGGCGGCCGACGTCGACAACCGGGCCGAGTACCTGCGGACCGACTACGCGTACCTGAGCCGGCTGCCCGCCGACCCGAAGGGCATGCGGGCACACCTGTACACGGGCCTGAAGGCGGGGACCGCCCAGGGTGACCTGGAGGCGTGGTCGCGCGTCGGCGGCATGCTCACGGAGGCGTACATGCCGGCCGCGCAGCGCGCGGCGCTGTTCCGGGCCGCCGCGACCATTCCCGGGGCGGAGGCCGTCGGGTCCGCCGAGGACGCCGCCGGCCGTACGGGCGTGGCGGTCGCCAGGGTCGAGCCGGCGGCGGGCGAGCGGACGGAGTACATCTTCGACCGCCGGACCTACACGTTCCTCGGTCAGCGGACCGTGGTCGTGGACGCCGAGAAGGCGCAGGCGCCCGTCGGGACCGTCACGGAGTCGACCGCTCAGCTGAGCGTCCGGGTCGCCGACAGCGCGCCCAAGGTCAGCGGCGGCTGACGAGAACGGGTTCGGGTTCGGCGCCGATCGTGCGAGCGCGGCCGGCGCCGAGACCGGGCACCACCAGGGTCAGCATCACGATCATCATCACGATGGATGGAACGCTCCAGCCGTGGGTGGCGTCGTGCAGTGCGCCGATGGCGAGCGGGCCGAGGGCGGCGATCACGTAACCGACGCCCTGCGCCATCCCGGACAGCTGGGCGGCGACGTGCGCGTCGGGGGCGCGCAGGCCGATGAACGACAGGGCGGTGGCGAACCCCATGCCCTGTCCCAGCCCGAGCACGATGATCCACAGCCAGACCGAGCCGATCGGCGCCCAGGCGGTGCCGGCGAAGCCGACGATGCCCAGCGCGATGGTCAGCACGACGAGCGGCCGTTGGTCGCGCAGCCGGCGTTCGATCACCGGCACGGCCAGCGCGCCCACGGCCTGCAGGAGGCTGGTGACGCCGAGGGCGTACCCGGCCGCGGTCTCGCTCAGCCCACGGTCCTGGCAGAGGGTCGGCAGCCAGCCGGAGACGACGTACGCCCCCAGCGACTGGATCCCCATGAACGCGGTGACCTGCCAGGCCAGCCCGGAGCGCCAGACCTGCGGCGATCCGGCGGCGGGCGGCACCGTCGCGGCGGCCGTCCGGGCGCGGGGCAGCCAGGCGAGCCCGGCCACGGCGGCCGGGATGGCCAGCAGCGCGAGGGGCAGCCGCCAGGTCGACCCGGCGGCGTGCTCGACCGGCACCGCCACGGCCGAGGAGACGGCCGCGCCGCAGGTCACCGCGATCGTGTAGATCGCCGTGACCGCCGTGATCTTCTGCGGGTGGTCCCGCTTGATGATCGCCGGGACGGCGATGTTGCCGACGCTGATCGCGATCCCGGCCAGGAGCGCCCCGCCGAACAGCGCGACCTGCGAGGGGAGCACGCGCACCAGCAGCGCGACGACGAGCAGGAGCATGCTGCCGACCAGCAGGGGCTCTCCGCGCGGCGAGCGCCGCAGCAGGGGAAGGACCAGCCCGAACGAGCCGAAGAACACCAGCGGCAGCGTGGTCAGCGCGCCCGCCGCCGTACTAGACAGGTGCAGGTCGCCCTGGATCTGGCTGAGCAGCGGGCCGACGGCGACGATCGCCGGGCGCAGGTTCAGCGCGACAAGGACGATCAGCGCAATCCCGGCGTAACGCCTCACAGAACCTCCTCCAGCGCGCGAAGGGTCGGTTCGACGACGCGGGCCGCCGCGCGGCCGGCCGCCTCGGCGTCGCGCTCGGCGATCGCCGCCAGCACGACGTGGTGCGCGGCCGGACCGGCCTCGGGCAGGTCGCGGTCCTCGCGGAGCACGCTCAGCGACTCGCGCAGCCGGTGCCGGAAGAACCGGAACGCCTCGGCCAGCAGCGGGTTGCCAGCCGCCTCGACGACGCCCAGGTGGAACCGGGAGTCCGCCTCGCCGAAGACGGCCGGGTCCTCGGCGACGTCGCGGTCGTGCAGGAGCTCTTCGAGACGCCGCAGGTCGTCCTCGGAGCGGCGCACGGCCGCGAGCTTGGCCGCCTGGACGTCGTACGCGAGCTGGACCTCGAAGACGTCGCGCAGCGACGCCCGCTCGACCCGCCGCAGCAGCGGACGCGGGTCGGCGGCGCTGCGCACGTACGTGCCGTCGCCCCGGCGCACCTCCAGCACGCCGACGTGGCTGAGGGCGCGGATCGCCTCGCGTACGGCGGGCCGGCTGACCCCCAGCGCTGCGCACAGTTCGTGCTCGCCGGGGATCCGGTCGCCGACCGCCCACGCGCCGGAGGCGACCTGTTCGTGCATCTGGTCGAGCACGGCCTCGACCGCCGACCCGCGTTGCACCGGCTGCAGTGACACGCCGGGCCCCCCTCCTGCCAGATGTCAGACGTCTGATGTCCGACTCTACACGTTTGTGACGTGAGGAAGCGGACTTGTGGGGCATCTAACTAAGCAGGTGACTTCTGGCCCGGGAGGCGGTTGCGATGGCCGATGTCGAAGACGCCGGACTTCCCCCGTACGTACGGGTCCCCAGCTCGCAGAGCCGCGCGCTCGCCGCGGCCATCCGGCTGGGGATCCGGCCTTTCTCCGGCCGCGTCAAAGGCGGGCCGGCCGGCGTCCGGCTGTGGCGCACACTCCTGGGCGCGGGCTCCCACTGCCTGCGAGCCGACCCCCGCGTCAGCGTCGAGCCGTTCAACGACCCGTGCGTGGAGATCCCCGCGATCCGGCGCGCGGTCCGCGGCGAGTGGCTCCGCCCGCCCGGCGGCGACGCACGGAACGGCGTGATCCTCTACCTGCACGGCGGGGCGTACGCGATCTGCTCCCCGCGCACCCACCGGGTGATCACCACCCGGCTCGCGATGGACACGGGCCTGCCGGTGCTCGCGCCGCGCTACCGGCAGGCGCCCGAGCACCCGTTCCCGGCGGCGTTCGAGGACGCGCTGGACGCGTACCGGCTGCTGCTGGCGCGCGGCCTGCCCCCAGAGCGGATCATCGTCGTGGGGGACTCCTCCGGCGGGCATCTCGCGACGGCCCTGACCGGCGAGGCCTGCCGCACGGACCTGCCCGCACCGGGCGGCGTCGTGCTCTTCTCCCCCTGGATCGACCTGACCGGCGAGCTGGCGATGACCTCGCCGATGCTGCGCAAAGATCCCTTCATCGTCCCGGCCGTCGCGACGCGATTCGGCCGGCTGTACGTGGGGTCCGGCGATTGGAACGATCCACGACTGTCCCTGCTCAACTGCGCGAGCGCCGATCTCCCGCCGTTCCTCATCCAGGTCGGCGGCATCGAGGTGCTGCGTGACGAGGCGGAACGGTTCGCCGAGGTGCTGGCCGAGGCCGGAGCCGCCTACGAGCTGCAGGTGTGGCCTGGGCAGATGCACGTCTTCCAGATGTTCAACCGGCTGCTCCCGGAGTCCGACGCCGCGATGCGGGAGACCGCCCGCTTCATCCACCGCCACGTCGGCCACGGCTCGCTCCCCGAAGCCGCCTGACGCCGCCCCTCACAGGACCCACCACCCGGACCCAACGAGACCCGTCCCCCTCACAGGCCCCGCCGCCCTCACAGGACCCGCTCTCTGCGAAGGACCCGCCGCCAACGCGACCGGCCCCTCACACGACCCGCTCCCTCACACGCCCGCCGCCTCCACGAGACCGCCACCCTCATGCGGCCGCCTCCCGCACCGTCCGCCGTCCGGCCGCCTCCCCGTCTGGCGACCGGACGGCGGGCGCACCTTCAGGCGGTCAGCCCGATGGCACTCCTCGCCGCCGCGAGCGTCGGCTCGGCCAGGGCGCGGGCCTGCTCGGCCCCGGCACGGAGCACCGCCTCCAGTTCCGTACGGTCCGCGGCGATGGCGGCGTAGCCCTTCTGCAGCGGCTCGAGGACTGCGATCACCGCCTCCGCGGTGTCCCGCTTCAGCGCGCCGTACGAGTCGTACGACAGCGCCTCGACCGGCACGTCCGTGCACGCGGACAGGATGCTCAGCAGGTTGGACACCCCTGGCTTGGCCGCCGGGTCGTACGTCACCTCGGAGCCGGAGTCGGTGACCGCCCGCATGACCTTGCGCCGTACGACGTCGACCGGGTCGAGCAGGTAGATCGTTCCAGGGGAGTCGACCGACTTGCTCATCTTCCGCGACGGCTCGGCCAGGTCCATGACGCGGGCCGCCGCGGCGGGGTGCACCGCGCGGGGCAGTGCGAACACCTCGCCGTACTGCCGGTTGAAGCGCTCGGCCAGGTCCCGGGTCAGCTCGACGTGCTGGGACTGGTCCGCGCCGACCGGCACCTCGGTGGCCTGGTAGAGCAGGATGTCCGCGGCCATCAGCGTCGGGTAGGTGAGCAGCGACAGGCGGACGGCCTCCTGGCGCGCGGATTTCTCCTTGAACTGGATCATCCGGTGCATCTCGCCGTAGTAGGCGGTGCTCTCCATGAGGTACGCCAGTTCGGTGTGCCCGGGAACGGTGCTCTGCCGGAAGAACACGCACCGCTCCGGGTCGATCCCGGCTGCGATCGCCAGTCCGGCGAGTTCCAGGGACCGCTCGTTCAGCTGCGCCGGATCGTGCGGGGTCGTGAGGGCATGCAGGTCGGAGATGCCGTACACGTGGTCCGTACGGGACGCGTCCGGGCCGAGCCGCTGCGCGGACGGGCGTAGCGCGCCGAGCAGGTTGCCGAGGGTCGGGCGACCGGACGGGGTGAAGAGGCTGAGGACGCGGGTCACGGTGACTCCCTGGAGAGAGCCGCCTCGCCGGCGCATGCGAAACGGCCGCCGAGGCGGCGGCCGTTGGATGATCGCGAGGTCGGATCGGCCGCCGTCAGGCGGCCCACCAGCTGCTGTTGTTGATCAGCGTTCCTCGCATGCCGCAAGTATAGCCCGCCGGAAACGTCCGACCCCCTTGCGACCATCGAGATATGAGCGAAACCGTCGCATTTGCGGTTCAAGGGCCGTTCGACCTGGCGGCGAGCATCCAGTTCCTCGAAGGGTTCACGCCGGCCGGGCGGCCGGACGCGGGACGCCACCGCGGCACCCTCGCGCTGGCCTTCCCTGCCGCACCGTCGTGGCGGCCCGTGGGCGTGCGCCTCCGACAGGAGGGTGACACGGTCCTCGCCGAGATCGACGCGCACCCCGACGACGTGGGCCCGGCCGCCGAGCATGCCCGGCGCATCCTGTCGGTGGACGTCGACGGCACCGGCTTCGCCGCGATCGACGACCCGCACGTCGCCCGGCTGCGCCAGGAGCATCCGGGGCTGCGGCCGGTGCTGTTCCACTCGCCGTACGAGGCGGCCTGCTGGAGCGTGATCGGGCACCGCATCCGCATCGTGCAGGCGGCCGCGATCAAGCAGCGCATGGCCGAGCGCCTCGGCGATCGGGTCGGCGGACTCGCGAGCTTCCCCGGGCCGGAGCGGCTGCTGACCGTCACCGACGTGCCCGGGCTGCCGCCGGTCAAGATCGAGCGGCTGCACGGCATCGCCCACGCCGCGCTCGACGGCGATCTCGACGCCGGTCGGCTGCGGGCCATGGAGACCGCGCAGGCCCTCGTCGAGCTACAGCGGATCCCCGGCATCGGGCTGTTCTCCGCCGAGCTCATCCTCATCCGGGGCGCGGGGCACCCCGACGTGTTCCCCGCCTCGGAGCGCCGGCTGCACGACGAGATGGCCCACGAGTACGGCCTGCACGACCCCAGCCCGGCGCGGCTGGCGGCGATCGCCGAGGCCTGGCGGCCCTACCGGTCGTGGGTGGCGCTGCTGCTGCGCGCCCGGCGCGAGCTGGAGACGGCCGAGATCGCCCGGGGCCGCCGCGTCACCCGCTGACCGGCTCCCCGCGTCGACGCCGCCGAGAACGCCTGTCACCGCCGACGGGCGTCGGAACCGGGATGCCGCCCGTCACCCGCCGGTCAGCCGTTGACGCGCTCCCGTACGGAGACGTGCCAGAGGCCGAGGGCCGCCGCGACGGTCGCCACGGCCTCCGCGACCGTCGTGGCGACCTTCTCGGCGTACCACACCGGCTCGTACATGTCCGGCAGCGGTCCGAGCGATCCGACGTCGACGTACCGGTACAGGAGCACGGCGCCGAGCGCGCTGGCGGCGACGAGGAAGGCGATCCCGTACGTGAGACGGTTCGCGCGGATGAGCACCAGGACGGCGACGAGTGCGGCGACGACCCCCTGGATCCAGAACAGCGTGCCCTCTGTGAGGCCGCTGCCCCGGGATCCCATGTCTCCGGCCAGGTGGAAGTGAATGATCGCGTCGACCGCGAGTCCCGCGACGACGAGCAGGCGAAGTATCAGGCCCATACCCGACTTACCGTTTCTGCGGGCCGATCGGTTCAATTCTCCGCGTAAAAAGTCCCGATCTCGCTGGTCAGCCGGCGCCGAGCTCGCGGCCGCGGTCGCGGGCGGCCTCGATCGCCTCGATGACGGCGGCGCGGACGCCGTGGCGCTCCAGCTCGCGGATGGCCGAGATCGTCGTCCCGGCAGGCGAGGTGACCGCCTCGCGCAGCATGACCGGGTGGTCGCCGGAGTCGCGCAGCATGACCGCCGCGCCCACCGCCGACTGGATCACCATCTCGAGTGCGGCGGCGCGCGGCATGCCGAGCAGGATGCCCGCGTCGACCATCGCCTCGACGAGGTAGTAGAAGTACGCGGGGCCGCTGCCGGACAGCGCGGTCGCGGCGTCCTGCAGTGACTCGGGGATGCGCAGCACCTTGCCGACCGGCGTGAGCAGCTCCTCGGTCAGCTTGAGGTGCTCCTCGCCCGCGTGCGTGCCGGCGGAGATCACGCTCATCGCCTCGTCGACGTGGACGGGCGTGTTGGACATGACGCGCACGACGGCGACGTCCTCCGGCAGCCGCTCCTCGATGAACGCGGTCGGGATGCCCGCCGCCAGGGAGATGACCAGCCGACCGGCCGGGACGTGGTCCTTCAGCTCCGCGAGCAGCGTGCCCATGTCCTGTGGCTTGACGGCCAGGATGAGGGTGTCGGCGGTCGCCGCGGCCTCGGCGTTGGTGACGACCTGGACGCCGTACCGCTCGCGCAGCAGCGCCCCGCGCTCCTCACGCCGCGTCGTGACCAGCAGCTCGGACGACTTGCGCCCGGCCCGGAGCACCCCGGACAGCAGTGCCTCACCCATCTTGCCGGCACCGAGAATCGCGATCATTCGTGCAGCCTCCTGTCCTATCCGAGAGCGTACCGAACGGGGAGACGTCACCGGCGACGCATTACATCCGGCCGGATACACCCCGAATTCGCCGGAAAGAAGCTGACTTCTGCGGGTGATCATCTGCGACCGATGTCGTCAAAGAGGATCGAGTCGCTGAATGAGAAGACCGAGAGCGAGCGTGGTGATCACGCTCGCCGCCGTGGCGGCCGCCGGAATCCCGGCCACCGCGAACGCCGCGCCCGCCACCCCCACCGTCGAGTCCCCGACCAGTGCGAAGACGGCCGCGTCCAGGCTTCCCGCAGACCGATCGTGGAAGGTGACCCTGCTGACCGGGGACACCGTCCAGGTGCATACGGTCAAGAACCGCCCGGCGATGGTGTCCGTCCAGCCGGGGAAGGGCCGGACGAACGTGCCGTTCGTCCGGGACATCCGGCCTGACGGAACGATCCGCGTCATCCCGGCCGACGTCGGACGGCTCATCGGCAAGAAGATCGATCCCGCCCTGTTCAACGTCACCACGTTGATCAAGGAGGGGGACGACGACGCCTCTCGTTCGACCCTCCCGTTGATCGTGCAGGGCGGCGACAGTAAAGGCCGCAGCCTGAAGGCCGTCCACGCGACCGCCGTACGCCAGACGAAGGGCAAGCGCCCGGCCGCGCTGACCGACTCCGGGAAGCTCGCCTCCGGCGTGCAGCACATCTGGCTGGACCGCAAGGTCAAGGTCAGCAAACTGGACCGCAACCTGGACCAGATCGGCGCTCCGGCCGCCTGGAAGGCGGGTGCGACCGGGAAGGGTGTCAAGGTCGCCGTCCTGGACACCGGCGTCGACGCCACCCACGCGGATCTGAAAGGCCAGATCGCGGAGCAGGAGAACTTCGCCACCGGCAGCACCGACACCGTCGACCGCTTCGGCCACGGCACCCACGTCGCCGCCACCATCGCCGGCACCGGAGCCGCCGCGAACGGCGAGCGCAGGGGCGTCGCGCCCGACGCCCAGCTGCTGATCGGCAAGGTCCTGGGCGACAACGGTGAGGGCAACGAGTCGGACGTCATCAAGGGAATGGAGTGGGGTGCTTCCCAGGCCAAGATCGTCAGCATGAGCCTGGGCAGCGCGGTCGACGACACCCCCGATCCGGACAGCGATCCGGTGGCCAAGGCCGCCGACGACCTCACCGCCCAGTACGGCACCCTGTTCGTGGTCGCGGCCGGCAACGACGGCGGCTCCGGCGACAACACCATCGGCTCGCCCGGAATCGCGCCGTCCGCGCTGACCGTCGGCGCCGTGGACGGGGATGACAGGCTCGCCTCCTTCTCCAGCCGCGGCGGCGTCCTCATGAAGCCGGACATCGCCGCGCCCGGCGTGGACATCGTCGCCGCCCGCGCGGCGGGCACCACGATGGGCAGCCCGGTGGACGCGACCTACACCGCCGCCAGCGGCACCTCGATGGCCACCCCGCACGTCGCCGGAGCAGCCGCCGACCTGCTGCAGAAGCACCCCGACTGGACGCCCGCGCGGCTGAAGGCGGCACTGACCTCCACCGCGCACGCCGTCCCGGGCACGGTCTACCAGGTCGGCGCCGGACGACTCGACGTCGCCGCAGCGACCTCCGCCACCGTCACCGCCGACGACTCCGGCGTGGCATTCGGTCACATCGCCCACGGCTCCACCGAAGCCGTCACCAGGAAACTCAGCTGGACCAACACCGGCACATCCCCGGTCGAGCTACGGCTGTCGGCCACGCTCGCCGATCACGCCGGCCACGATTCCGGCGCCGCCCAGGTGCCCGCCTCGGTGACCGTCCCGGCAGGCGGAACCGCCTCCGCGACGCTCACCCTGAACCCGGGCCGTCTCACGACCGCCGGCTACTACAGCGGCGCGGTCACCGCACAGGCCGACGGCATCACTCTCCACACCCCGATCGGGGCCTATGCCGAGCCGGAGACCCACACCCTGACCCTCAAGGCGACGCCCTATCCGGGAACGGCCGACGGTGACTTGTCCGCGTACGTGGGGGTGCTCAACCTGGCCGACCCGAACAACTTCAGCCAGGTTCCGGACTTCGACGCCTCGGGTGTCGCCACGCTGCCGGTCGCGGCGGGCCGCTACGCCGTGCTCGGCAACGTCGACTCGAAGGTGGCAGGAGGGAGTGGGGCGTATCGCACCGCGCTCGTGGGCACCGCCGAGGTGAACATCGACCGGGACACCACGGTGACGCTCGACGCCTCGAAGGCCGAGCCGGTGAAGCTCGCAGCCCCCGGCGCGTCGAACGCGAGCAACGTCCTCGTTCACGCCGAACGCGGCACCCCGGACGGCATCTGGGGTTTCGACGTCATCACCTTTAACAGCTCGATCTCTCCGAGCGTCTTCACCAACCCGATCGAAAGCCCACAGACCGGGACGTTGCAGGTCTACGTCGGCGGCCGGGTGTCGAGCGACGACGGCAAGACCGTGTACGACCTACTGCACGACGTCGGTTCCCGGGTCCCCGAAAAGATCGACTACACCGCGGACCCGAAGGACCTGGCCCGCATCGACGAGCGCTTCCACGCACTCGGCGGCGACACGACCAAGCCGGTCTGGCAGAAGCGCTACGGCGTCACCCCTGCGGGCGCCCTGACCACAGAGGTCTCGGGGGACGTGGCCGGCGGCTCGGCCCGTACCGACCACGTCAGCGCCGAAACGGGAATCGGCTGGCTGGAGGAGGCAGTACCCCCGAACAACGCCGGTCTCGACTCTTGGGTCACCGAGGTGCCGTTGCGGCACTACTCCGCCGGTTCGTCGTACGCCGACGACTGGGCCCGGCAGCCGATCCGGCCCGGCCCGTACTCCGCGACCGGGGTCACCCCCAGCGGGTGCGTCCCGGGTCCGACCACACGGGCGCGCGGCAACATCCACGTCCAGTTGGTCGACCTGCAGGACCGAATCGACGGATTCGACTGTGTACAGGGGGACATGGACAACGTCAGCACGCGCACGATGAAGCTGTACGCGAATGGGACGCTCGCCGGTACGACCACGCACTACTACGGCGACTTCACCGTGCCGGCCATGGCAGGCACCTACCAGCTCGTCTACGACCTGGACGCGTCCAAGGTCGTGCCGGTGTCGGGGAAGACGTCGACGACGTGGACGTTCCGCTCCAAGCCGGGTGAGACCCGGGTGCCGCTGCTGACCGTGGACTACGCCCTGCCGCTGGACCTGCTCAACCACCCCAGCGGCGACACCGCCACGTTCACCGTCGCCCGGGTCAAGGGATCGGCCGCCGCCAAGGCCACCGGCCTGAAGCTGTGGACCTCCCTCGACGACGGCAAGACCTGGCAGCCCGCCACCATCGCCGACGCCGGAAACGGCAAGTACACCGGCACGCTCCCCAAGGCCGGCAAGGACCAGGGCGTGTCCCTGCGCGTCCAGGCCACCGACAACGGCGGCGGAATGATCGACCAGACCATCATCCGCGCCTACACCGGCGGCTGATCGCGGGAAAGGGATCGGCTTGAAACGGCAATAAAGATCGGGACTGTATGTCCTGAGCCCGGGCCTTCGGGCCCGGGTCCGGCGGACCGCCCCGGCTCGCACCTCCCGTGTGCGTTGTCCCCTGAGCCGGGGCCGGTCCGCCTCCCGCGTTCTTCAGGACTTCGAGGCGAGCGAGCGCAGGAAGAAGCCGACGTTGGCGGGCCGCTCGGCCAGCCGCCGCATGAGGTAGCCGTACCACTCCGCGCCGTACGGGATGTAGACCCGCACCTGCCCGCCGAGTTCGGTCAGCCGGCGCTGCTCGTTCGGGCGGATGCCGTACAGCATCTGGTACTCGAAGCTGTCGTGCCTGCGATCGTTGAGTACCGCTAGCGCCCCGGCGATCTCGATCAGCCGCGGGTCATGGGTGGCCATCATCGGGTACCCGCGCCCGGCCATCAGGACCCGCATGCACCGGACGTAGGACTTGTCGACGGCGTCCCTGCCGGTGAACGCCACCGAGTCGGGCGCGTTGTAGGCGCCCTTGCACAGCCGGACCCGCGACCCCTCATCGGCGAGGTCGGCACAGTACTCCTCGGCGCGGCGGAGGTACGCCTGGATGACCGCCCCGGTGTCGGGGAAGTCCTGGCGTAGCTCCTTCAGGATGCGCAGGGTGGAGTCGACCGTGGTGTGCTCCTCCATGTCGAGGGTCACGGTCGTGCGGGCGTTCCGGGCGGCCGCGCAGATGCGCCGGGCGTTCTCCAGGGCCGTCCGCTCGCCGTCCGGGAGCAGCTGTCCGAGCGCGGTGAGCTTGACCGACACCTCGGCGCGGGACCCGTACCCGGCCCCGGCGATCCGCTCGAGGAGTCGTTCGTACTCGGCGGTGATCGTCTTGGCCTGGACGGCCTCGACGGTGTCCTCGCCGAGATGATCGATGGTGACCATCAGCCCGTCGGAGATGAGCCCGTCGGTGATGGCGAGGGCGTCGGCCACGGTCTCCCCCGCGACGAACCTGCGGACGACGCTTCTGGTGTACGGCGCGGTCTCGACGATCCGGCGTACGCCGCCGCTGCGTGAGGCGGCCAAGAGAGCCTGGCGGAGCAAGCCTCCCCCTTCAGCCAAGGGACCACACTGTCCCGATCGCCCATCAGGCTATGCCAGGCGCTGATCGGAGCACCGGCGGCGCGGATCACGGGGTGCGGCGCGGGAGGGTGGCGGCGCCCAGCAGCAGGGCGAGGGCGGTGCAGCCGGCGATGACCGTCATGTCGCGGACGAGCGTCCCGGTGAGCCCCGGGTGGCCGGTCAGCTCCCGCATCGCCTCGACGAGGTAGGCCAGCGGCATCGCGTCGGCCGCCCAGCGCAGTGCCGTGGCCATCTCGTCGCGGGGCACGAACAGCCCGGCCAGCAGGAGTTGCGGGAGCACGAAGGCCGGCATGAACTGCACCGCCTGGAACTCCGTGCGGGCGAACGCGCTGGCGAACAGCCCGAGCGCCACGCCGAGCAGCGCGGCGAGCAGGGTCAGCGCGAGCAACGTCCACACCGAGCCGCGCAGGTCGAGGCCGAGCCAGGTGAGCGCGACGGTGGAGACGACCCCGACCTGGACGAGGGCGGTGAGGCCGAAGGCGATCGCGTACCCGAGGAGCAGGTCGAGCCTGCCGAGCGGCGTCGTCATCAACCGCTCCAGCGTGCCGCCGGTCCGCTCGCGCAGGGTGGCGATGCTCGTCACGATGAACATCACGGTGAAGGGGAAGACCGCCAGGAGCATCGGCCCGAACCGGTCGAACGCCTCCGGCCGGTCGAGGACGTAGCGCAGCAGGATCATCAGCAGCGTCGGCAGGCCGACGATCAGTCCGAGCGTGCGGTGGTCGTGACGGAGCTGGGTCAGGATGCGCCGCGCCGTCGCGAACGTGATCGCCAGGCTCACGACGCCACCTTCTCTCGCTCGATGATCTTGAGGAACGCCTGTTCGAGGTCGTCGGTGCCGGTGTGCTCGCGCAGCGCGTCGGGGGTGTCGTCGGCGAGGATCCGCCCCTCGCGCATGAGGATCAGCCGCTCGCACCGGGCGGCCTCGTCCATGACGTGGCTGGAGACGAGCAGCGTCACGCCCCGGCCGGCCAGTTCGTGGAACAGCTCCCACAGCTCGCCGCGCAGCACCGGGTCCAGCCCGACGGTGGGCTCGTCGAAGACCAGCAGCTCCGGCCTGCCGAGGAGCGCGACGGCGAGGCTCGCCCGGTGCAGCTGCCCGCCGGACAGACTCGCGGCGACCTGGTCGCGGGCGCCGCCCAGGCCGACCTCCTCGACGACCCGGTCGACGTCGCCCCGGCCGGCGCCGAGCGCGGCGGCGAAGTACCGGAGGTTCTCCCGGACGGTCAGGTCGGCGTAGACGGCCGGGTTCTGAGTGGCGTACCCGACGCGGCGGCGCAGCTCGCGGTGGCCGGCCGGGCGTCCGAGGACGGTGACCGTGCCGCTCTGGACGATCTGTACGCCGACGACGGCGCGCATGAGCGTGGTCTTGCCGCAGCCGCTCGGCCCGAGCAGCCCGACGACGGAGCCGCGTGGCACCTCGAAGGTCAGGTCGTGCAGGACCGTCCGCCCGCCTCTGGCGACACGGAGGTCCCGGACCTCGACGGCAGAATTCATCATGCGTTGAATTTATGCCTGCGACGCGATGCCGTCAAGGTTCCGAGACCACCCCTTCGACCGTCAGCCCGGTGCCTTGCGGCTGAGGTGCTCCCAGGCTTGGTACTCCGCGGTGCGAGCCTGGTCCATCTGCTGGACGATGTCGTAGGAGGCGCCGCCGACGATCAATCGCAGGGGCGGGTCCGGCAGGTCGACCAGCTCCATGATGACCAGGGCGGCCGTCTTCGGATCCGGGCCCGCGTCATCGCCCCACATCTCCGCCAGCTCGGCGCGCAGCGGCTCGTACTCCCGCCGTGCCTCCGTCGTCGTGGTGCCCACCGTGAACAGCCCGGTGTCGTACCCGCCGGGCTGGACGATGGTGACCTTGATCCCGAAGGGCTCGACCTCCATGGCGAGGGCCTGACCGACCGAGTCCAGCGCCACCTTGCCCGCCGCATACAGCCCGACCGAGGGGAATCCGCCACCCGAACCCATCGAGGTGACCTGGAGGATGTGCCCGGACCCCTGAGCCCGCAGGTACGGAACGACGGCCTGGGCGACCCAGATCGCGCCGAAGAGGTTGACGTCCAGATGGGCGCGGATCTGCTCCTCGGTGGCCTCCTCGACCATGCCGAGCAGCAACCCTCCGGCGTTGTTGACCACCACGTCGAGCCGCCCGAAGGCCGCCGCGGCCCGGTCGACCCCTTCCCACACGGCCGCACGGTCGGCGACGTCCAGCGGCAGCCGCACGAGGGCATCCGGATACTCCTCGGCCAGATCAGCGAGCCCGAGTACGCCGACGCCCTCGTGGATCTCGCCCTGAAGGCCCTCCGCCCCTGAGGGCTCAGTCGGCGAGGTAGCGCTGCAGGGTCGGCGCGAGCAACGCCACCAGGTCGTCCTCGGTCGCGGACGCCAGCGGCTCGACCTCCAGGACGTACTTCAGCATCACGATGCCGACCATCTGAGCCGCGGCGGCGGTGATGTTCAGCTTCGGCGTGCCCAGAACCTCGGCGACGCGGACCAGCATCGTGCCGGTGACGAACTCCCGCAGCAGCGCGGCCCCCTGCTCGTTGGTGGCCGCCGACCGCAGGATCCCGATGAACTGCGGCCTGAGCCGCGGATCCGACCAGAGCCCGAGGAACGTCCGGGCCAGCCGCTCGCCGAGCTCGGAACGCGGGCCCGCCAGCACCTGTCCCAGGAACATGCCCGGCTCGACCGGAAACCGCATCGCGGCCGCGAAGAGCTGCTCCTTCGCGCCGAAGAAGTGGTGGACCAGCGCCGGATCCACACCGGCCTCGCGGGCGATCGCCCGGATGGAGGCCTTGTCGTAGCCGCGCTCGCCGAACAGCACCCGCGCCGCCGCCAGGATGTCCTCACGCGACGAGGTGGGACCCGGTCGGCGCCCCGGTCGGCGCGTCGGCGTCGTCATCCGCGCGCCTCCGTGAGCCGACCGCACTCGGGCACGGCCCGTACGATCGCCGACGCCGTCATCCGCGAGCCTCCCCGAGCCGCGTCCGCTCCGGCACGGCCCGTGCGGGCGACGGGGCCGCGGCGGCGGTCACGACGGTGAGACCTCGCCCTCGGAGTTCACCTGCCAGGAGCCGGCGTGGGCGGCCGCGGCCAGGTGGAGGCGGGCGAACGCCAGCGACTCGGCGAGGTCGTCGGCGCGCTGGTCGCGGTCGACGGCGCGGCGCGTGTTGATCTCGACGACGATCTGGCCGGTGTAGCGCTGGGCGGCCAGGCGCTCCAGCATCTCGGCGCACGGCTGGTTGCCCCGGCCGGGGACCAGGTGCTCGTCGCGGTTGACGATGCCGATGCCGTCCGCGAGGTGGACGTGCGCGAGCCGGTCGCCGAGGGCGTCCGCCATCTCGAGGGGGTCCGAGCCGGACACGGCGGCGTGCGAGAGGTCGACCGTGACGTTGGGGTACGGCAGGTCGACGGGGTTCCAATGCGGGGAGTACATCCCGACCTCGGCCGTCCGCGCGCGTACGGGGAACATGTTCTCCACCGCGAAGACGACGTCCGTCTCCTCCTGCATGCGGGCGAGGCCCTCTTCGAACTCGCGGGCGTACTCCCGCTGCCAGCGGAACGGGGGATGGACCACGACGACCTCGGCGCCGAGCTTCTCGGCGGCATCCTTGGAGCGCACCAGCTTGCCCCAGGGCTCACGGCCCCAGACGCGCTGGGTCAGCAAAAGGCAGGGGGCGTGGATCGACGTGATGGGGATCTGGTGATAGTCGGAGAGTCTGCGCAGCACGTCGATGTCCTGGCTCGCCGGATCGGCGGTGACCATGATTTCGATGCCGTCGTACCCGAGGCGCGCGGCGAGGTCGAACGCGGCCGGCGTCTTCTCCGGGTAGACCGACGCCGAGGACAGCACGATGGGCGCGTCGGGGACCTGGAGGACTTCTTCCACAATCGGCAAGCCTATGCGTTCCATCGCCTGGTCCGGCCCGCCGTCCCGGCGTCTACCGTGGAGGCGTGATCGCCGCCGGAGCCATAGCGAGCCCCAACATCTGGAACAGTCCGCAGGTCTACGAACTCGAGAACCGCGCGGCCGACCCGGACGCCCGGATCGAACGGGCCATGCGGGAGATCCGGCCCTGGGACGGCGCGGTCGTACTCGACGTGGGCTGCGGCACCGGCTTCCATCTGCCCGCGTTCGCGCGCACCGCCGCCAGGGTCGTGGGTGTCGAACCGCATGCGGGCCTGGCCGGTCTGGCCCGCCGCCGCGTGGCCGAGGTCACGAACGTCGCCGTGCGCGTCGGCGCGGCCCAGGCGCTGCCCGTTCCCGACAAGTCGGTGGACGTGGTCCACGCCCGCTGGGCGTACTTCTTCGGGCCGGGATGCGAACCGGGGCTTGCGGAGCTCGGCCGGGTCGTCCGGCGCGGCGGCGCGGCGTTCGTCATCGACAACGACGCCACGCGGTCGACCTTCGGGACGTGGTTCCGGCGCTGGCTGCCGTCCTACGACCCCGACGCGGTCGAGCGGTTCTGGTCTCGGCATGGGTTCTCCCGTACGCCACTGGACATTCGCTGGCGCTTCGACGACCGCGCGCACCTCGAGGCCGTACTGAAGATCGAGTTTCCGGCCGAGCTCGCCGAGGAGTTCCTCGGCGAGGTCGAGGGCTGCGAGGTCGACTATGCCGTCAACCTATGGTGGCGGCAATACTGACAAGTACCCCCTCAGTCGGCGGCTACGCGGGACGCTCCGAGCACGGCGAGGACCCGGTCGGCGACGGCCTGCATGCCCTTGGCGTTCGGGTGGACCGGCGCGGCCGGGTTGGTGACGAAGATGCCCTCGACCCACCGGTCGGCGGCGCACATGTCGTGCCGCCGGCCGCTGGTGTAGGCGTCGACGAAGCCCGCACCGCCGAGCCGGGCCTGCTCGGCGAGCATCGTGTTGAGGTGTCGCTCGAACGCGTCGAGGAACGGGACGTCGCCGTCGGCCGTGGGCACGTTCGGCCAGCAGCCCTTACGTGCGGGCAGCATGCGGGGATAGCCGACGAGCAGGACGCGGGCGCGTGGCGCGCGGGCGTGCACGGCCTCCAGGAGCGCCGCGATCTTCGGCGCGGTCGCGGCGATCCGCTGGTCGAGGGTCGCGCCGTAGTACCGCGTGCAGGGCGTCCCGTGGGGCGCGGTGAGGCTGAGCGTCGCGCAGGCGAGGACGATGCGGCTGTAGCCGATGTCGTTGCCGCCGATGCCGATCGTCACCAGCGAGGTGTCCCGGGTCACCGCGTCGAGCTGGGGGGCGTTGTGCCCGAACAGGACGGACTGGGCCCGGGTCATGTCCTCGGTCGTGGCGGCGCTGCAGCTCACATCGGTGAACGCGACCGGCTCGAGCATCCGCGCCACCAGGGACGGGTAGTTGTGGTCGGAGCGCAGGCAGGCGATCGGCGAGCCGTGCCGGTGCGGGATGAGGGGCCCCGCCGTGAACGAGTCGCCGAGCGCGACGTAGCGGCTGATGGCCGCCCGCGCGGGACCGCCCATGATGAGCGTCGGAACCATCGCCACGAGCGCCATCCACCTGCGCATCGCACCCTCCCCTGCCCGTCTGGCCGCCAGTAAGGCCCGGCGGACAGGATCCGTCAATGCCCCTGTCCGGAGTCGGCCGGTGATTACTATGTCACCCTCGGTCATCAAGGTCACTCTCATTTGTCGTCGGCGGGCCGTACAGTCACGGCCATGGCGAAGAGCGTTAAGCAGGCGTACCGCTGCGCCGAGTGCGGCTGGCAGACGTCCAAGTGGGTCGGGCGCTGCGGGGAGTGCCAGGCGTGGGGCACGGTCGACGTGGCGGGCGCGGCCAAGCCCGCGCGGGTCGTGACGCCCGGCCCGGTGAGCGCGCCGGCCCGGCCGATCGGCGAGGTCGACGTGCAGGCCGCGCAGACCGTTGCCACCGGGCTGGACGAGCTGGACCGCGTGCTGGGCGGGGGCATGGTGCCGGGCGCGGTGGTGCTGCTGGCCGGCGAGCCCGGCATCGGCAAGTCCACCCTGCTGCTGGAGGTCGCGGCCCTGCACGCCGGCCGCGGCACCGCGCTGTACGTCACGGGCGAGGAGTCGGCCGAGCAGGTCCGGCTGCGGGCCGACCGGACCGGCTCGATCGCCGACCGGCTCTACCTCGCCGCCGAGACCGACCTGGCCGCCGTCCTCGGCCAGATCGACGCCGTGCAGCCCGAGCTGGTGGTCGTCGACTCGATCCAGACGATCGGCTCGGCGGAGATCGACGGCGCCGCCGGCGGCGTCAGCCAGGTCCGCGAGGTGGCCGCCAACCTGATCCGGGTCGCCAAGGAGCGCGGCATCACCACGGTCGTCGTCGGCCACGTGACCAAGGACGGCTCGATCGCCGGCCCCCGCGTCCTGGAGCACCTCGTCGACGTCGTCCTCTACTTCGAAGGCGACCGGCACAGCCGGCTGCGCATGATCCGCGCGGTGAAGAACCGCTACGGACCGACCGACGAGCTGGGCTGCTTCGACCTGTCGGAGATGGGGATCATCGGGCTCGCCGACCCCAGCGGCCTGTTCCTGACCCGCCAGGAGAAGCCCGCCCCGGGCACCTGCGTGACCGTCACGCTGGAGGGCCGGCGGCCGCTGGTGGCCGAGGTGCAGTCGCTGGTCGCCCCGTCGCCGCTCGCCAACCCCCGGCGGATGACCTCCGGGCTCGACTCCTCCCGGGTCGCGATGATGCTCGCCGTGCTGCAGCGCCGCTGCCGCATCAAGCTGCACGACCGCGACGTGTACGCCGCGACGGTGGGCGGCGTGCGGCTCGGCGAGCCGTCCGTCGACCTGGCCGTGGCGCTCGCCATCACCGGGGCGGCCAACGACGCCACGCTCCCCTCCGACCTGGTCGCCTTCGGTGAGGTCGGGCTGGCCGGCGAGGTCCGCGGCGTACAGGCGGCCAAGCGGCGCCTGTCCGAGGCGGCCCGACTCGGCTACCGGCGCGCCATCGTCCCGGGCGGGTCGCTCGATCCGACGAAGGGCCGCACGAGTGGCACGATCGTGACGGATGAGGGTATGCAAGTGGCAGAAGTGGATGACGTGTGGACGGCGCTCGGCATCGCGTTCGCCGTCGCCGGCGCGGACGCATGAGGCCGGGCGCGCCACGACCGAGCGAGGGGAGCGGGGTCGGCTTTCCGCGTTCACCGATAAACTGACCGCCGTCCAGCGACCTCCGGGGGTCACGTGCCAGCACAAGACAAGGGCAGAGACGAGCGACGCCGCGCAACCCTTGCCGGCATCGCTCCAGGTACGCAGCTCCGCGACGGGCTGGAACGCATTCTTCGCGGCCACACCGGCGCGCTCATCGTGATGGGGTACGACCGCGTCGTCGCCGGGCTGTGCACGGGCGGGTTCGAGCTCGACGTCGAGTTCTCCTCCACCCGGCTGCGCGAGCTGGCCAAGATGGACGGCGCCATCGTCATCGACGCCAACTGCACCCGCATCGTGCGCGCCGGCGTGCACCTCATGCCGGATCCGACGATCCCGACCGAGGAGTCCGGCACCCGGCACCGCACGGCCGAGCGGGTCGCCCGCCAGACCGGCTACGCGGTGCTGTCGGTCAGCCAGTCGATGCGGATCATCGCGCTCTACCTCGACGGCCAGCGTTACGTCCTGGAGGACTCCGCCGCGATCCTGTCCCGCGCCAACCAGGCCCTCGCCACGCTCGAGCGCTACAAGCTGCGGCTCGACGAGGTGTCGGGCACGCTGTCGGCGCTGGAGATCGAGGACCTCGTCACCGCCCGCGACGTCAGCGCGGTCGTGCAGCGACTGGAGATGGTCCGCCGCATCGCCGACGAGATCAACGGCTACGTCGTCGAGCTCGGCACCGACGGGCGGTTGCTGTCCCTCCAGCTCGACGAGCTGGTCTCCGGCGTCGACGTCGACCGGGAGCTGATCGTCCGCGACTATCAGCCGGAGGACCACGCCCGTTCGGTCGCGGAGGTCCTCGACGCGCTCAACCAGCTTTCGGCCAACGAGCTCCTCGACCTGGCCACCGTGGCCGAGGTCCTCGACTTCGGCGGCAACGACCCGCTCGACACGCCGGTAAGCCCCAAGGGTTACCGCCTGCTCGCCAAGGTCCCGCGTCTGCCGAGCCTGTTGGTCGAGCGGCTCGTCGAGCACTTCGGCGGCCTGCAGAAGCTCCTCGCCGCCAGCATCGACGACCTGCAGTCGGTCGGCGGCGTCGGCGAGTCCCGGGCCCGCAGCGTCCGCGAGGGCCTGTCGCGCCTGGCCGAGTCCTCGATCCTCGAGCGCTACGTCTGAGCCGGCGCCCTTCTTCCGAAGCCGATCCAGGCCCCCAACGTCAGGGGATACCGGCCTCGATTCGGGTCAGTCGGGTGGCGAGGATTTCTTCGAACGTGCCGCGGCGGTCCGCCCCGAGAGGGCGGACGTCGCGGCGAGCTTACGCACGCTGAACGACTCGGCGTCGCTCGTGCGCGGCAACTCCGCCGCCGTGTCCAGAATCTCACCGGTCGACCAACGCCTTCGGCCTGCCATCTCACCCCTCTCGTCCAGATTCAGAGCAGTGCGCTTGCCGTTGCACGCGGTGCGTGCATAATAAGGACATGTTGCAGAACCGACTGGATCCCGCAGAGCTGAACGCCGCCATCGAGAATGTCCACCGCGCCGGGATGCCGGGCCTGTTCGCCGAGGTACGTGACGGCGACCAGGTCTGGCGCGGCGCCGCCGGGGTCGCCGACATCGCCACCGGTCGTCCCGTCACCGCCGACATGCGGCACCGCGTCGGCAGCATCACCAAGACCTTCACCGCCGCCGCGGTGCTGCAGCAGGTCGAGAGCGGTCAGATCGGTCTCGACACGCCGATCGGCCGTTACCTGCCGAGGTTGGTTCCCGGAGAACGCGGGGACGCGATCACGGTCCGAACGTTGATCAACCACACCAGCGGGCTCGCCGAATACCTGCCTTACGCCTACCCCTCGCTCAAGGCGTTCCCCGCCCTGGCGGACACCACGCCCCAGAGCCTGGACGACAACCGGCTCACGCGATTCCACCCCACCGAACTGATCGAGATGGGGGTCACCGCACCTGCCGTCGGCACCCCGGGCGGCACTCCGGGGGTGTACTCCAACACCAACTACCTGCTCCTCGGCGAACTCCTGGAACAGGTGACCGGCACGACGGCCGAGAAGTACATCACCCAGAACGTCATCGAACGCGCCGGGCTCCGAGACACCGAACTCCCCGCCGAACCGTACGTGGGCGGGCCGCACTCGCAGATGTACGAGGCGTGGCTCGGCATGATCGACCCGCCGCGCGACTACAGCGTCTATGACATGTCATTCGTGGGACCGGCGGCCTCGCTCATATCGACCGTCGCGGACCTCAATCGCTTCTTCGGCATGCTGCTCGCCGGACAGATCGTCAGCCACTCGTCGCTGGCGCAGATGCAACGCACCGTCCCGGTCATCTCCCAAGAGGGCAGGACGATCGACTACGGCCTCGGCCTGCACCCGATGGCGGCTCCCGGCCAGGGCACCTTCTGGGGCCATGGCGGCACGGTCTGGGGTGCCGGAGCGATATCCATGACCCGTGCCGACGGCAAGCGGCAGATGTCCATCGCGGTGAACCTGCAGAGGTGGAACAGGCTCGACTCCTCGGGCAGGCCGCAGCCCCATCCCATCGACGATGCGCTCGCGGCCCTCCACCAGGTGGCGATGTACGGAACCCCGCCGGAAGAGCGATGACCCCCTGTCACCGGCGGGGCGCGGCCACCTGGGCCAGAAGGTCCGTCGTCACCTGGTGGAGCCGGTCGGCGGCGGCGGGGTCGAAGTCCGCCCCGGTGAGCGGGAGCGGCCGGCCTCGCTTGAACGCCGTGACGGCGGCTGCGGACGGATCGTCGAGCAGTCCGGCGATCGGCACGATCGCCTTGTCGACCGGCGTCGCGAAGAACCGGGCGAGCGTCTTGGTGATGGCCCGCTGGGGCTGCGGCAGCGGGTCGGCCATGGCGGTGGCCACGAAGCCGGGGTTGTAGAGGACATAGCGGGTCCGGGCGTCCGGATGCCGGGCGGCGAAGCCGACTCCGAGCAGGTCGTTGCAGCGAGAGGTCTGCATCGCGGCCCGCATCCCCTTGTACCCGTCGCGAAGCTGAAGGTCGTCCCAGTGGATCCGGCCCGGCATGCCGCCGGGTCCGGCGATGTTCATGATGACGGCCGACTCGGCGCGTTCGAGGTGCTCCATCAGGCCGTGGCCGATCACGAAGCGGCTCAGGTAGGCGAGCGCGAAGGTGAACTCGAGCCCGTCCTCGGTCTCCTCGCGCTCGGGGCGGAAGCGCTGTGCCCCGAAGATCAGTCCGTCCACCGCGTCGGCGACTCTCGTCACCTCGTCGATGACCTTGTGCATGCCCGCCACGGTGCTGAGGTCGGCCCGCACGTACCCGGCCCGGTCCGCGGCGCCGAGCCGGTCCGCCTCGGCGAGGAGGGCCCGGCCCTTGGTCTCCCCGCTCGCCACCGCGATCACCCGGTCTCCGCGCCGGAGGAAGTGCAGCCCCAGCCCCCGGCCCATCCCGTCCGTTCCGCCGGTGATCACGTATGTGCGCATGCCTCGACCTTCCGCCATAAGTCATCGATCGATGACAATGGATGCTAGGCGAGGCCCCACATCAAGTCAACACCTGATGACTTATGCTGACTTCATGACCCAGCCCAAGCGCCGCGACAAGGCGGCCACCCGCGCGGCGCTGCTCGAAGCCGCCCGCCTGCGCTTCGCCCAGCACGGCTACGACGGCACGGGCGTACGTGACATCGCGGGTGACGTCGGCGTGGACCCGGCGCTGGTCTTCCGCTACTTCGGCTCGAAGGACCGGCTCTACGGCGAGGCCGTGAACGTCGAGGTCCCGGCCGGCCTCGGCGACGACGGCCGTCCGCTCGCGCACATCACCGACGCCCTGCTCCACGACGTCGTATTCGCCGACTGGGAGCAATTCGACGGCGAGCACCCGCTGCTGGTGATGCTGCGCTCATCCGGCCGCCCGGCGATACGCGACCAACTGCGCGAGCGGATCTGCGCGGACTATCTCCAGGACTTCGCGGGCCGGATGGGCGGCGTGGACGCCGACCTGCGCGCCGAACTGGTGGGTGCGCTGCTGCTCGGTCTCGGCGTGATGCGCTCGCTCGTCGGCTCCCCGGCCCTGAGCGACGCGACCTTCGAGGAGACGCGCACGCTCGTCGCCCGCATGGTCACCGCCCTCGACGAAGACCGACCCTGACCCCTCAGCGGAGGCGGAAGACCTGGCCGTCCGTGCGGATCCCCCGGCCCTTGGCCGTGACGACGTACGTCCCCGGCAGCGCCCGGGAGTCGCCGCCGCAGCGCGTACGGTCCCAGCCGACGTCCGTGATGTACGGGACGCCCCGCCGGAGGAGCCGGAGGTCGGACGCCGGGCCCTCCGCGCACCGGTCGGACGACCAGACCGGGTCCGCGCCCGAGGTGATCCGGAGCCGGAGTGCCTTCGCGCCCACGTCGAACGTGCAGGCCCGGCGCCCGGTGTTCACCACGCTGAGCCGGAAGTGCGGGTGCTCTCCGCTCTTGTAGACGTCCTTGGTCGGCGTGAGCGCGACGACGACGTCCGCGTCGTCACAGCGATCCCCGCTGCGCGCTTTCCCGGCGATCGCGGCCGTGGGCGTGACCGTGACCGTGACGGTGGCGGCCGGAGACGCCGGAGACACCGGGGTCGCCGGGGTCGCGGTCGGAGTCACGGCGACCGGCAGCGGGCTCATCGTGGCCGCGGCGTTGCGCACCTGGGACGTCGGCTTCTTGGGGTCGGGACCCGAGCAGGCCCACGCCATCAGACCGATGGCGGTGATCCCCCCGGCCAGAACGTAGACCCGGCGGCGCCAGTAGGCGTCCGCCTCCCCCAGGTCTCGTTGCGTGTCGGAGTCCATACGCTCAGTATCCTTTTTCGATCAATGCACGGTACCGCGACCCGCCGTGTCAGGATCGAATCACCATGCACCGACCTACCTACGCCGAACCCATTCTCAGCTGGTATGCCGAGCACGCCCGGGATCTGCCCTGGCGGCGCCCGGACGCCTCTCCGTGGGCGGTCCTGGTCAGCGAGATCATGCTGCAGCAGACCCCGGTGTCGCGGGTGCTGCCCGCGTACGAGGCGTGGCTGACCCGGTGGCCGACGCCCGCCGCGCTGGCCGCCGAGCCGCCCGGTGAGGCCGTGCGCGCCTGGGGACGGCTCGGCTACCCCCGGCGCGCGCTGAACCTCCACGCGAGCGCCCGCGCGATCGTCGAACGCCACGACGGGCAGGTGCCGTCGGCGCATGACGACCTGCGCGCGCTGCCCGGCGTCGGCGCGTACACCGCCGCGGCGGTGGCGAGCTTCGCGTACCGGCAGCGGCACGCCGTTCTGGACACCAACGTGCGCCGGGTGCTGGCCCGGGTGATCAAGGGCGTGGAGTACCCGCCGAAGACGCAGACCGCCGCCGAGGTGCGCCTCGCCGAGTCGCTGCTGCCGGAGGAGGCCGAGACGGCCGCGACCTGGGGCGTCGCCGTGATGGAGCTGGGAGCGCTCGTGTGCACCGCCCGGACTCCGCGCTGCGCCGACTGCCCGGTCATCGCCTCCTGCGCCTGGCGGCTGGCCGGCAAGCCCGCGTACGACGGTCCGGCGCGCAAGGGCCAGACGTACGCCGGGACGGACCGTCAGTGCCGGGGCCGTCTCCTCGCCGTTCTCCGGCACGCCAGCGGCCCGGTGGAGCGCGCCGCACTCGACGACGCCTGGGACGACGTACGGCAGCGTGAGCGCGCCCTCTCGTCGCTCATCGAGGACGGTCTGATCGACCCCCTCGACGACGGCCGCTTCGCCCTTCCCCGCTGACCCCGTGGAGCTGGTGAGACATGACCTGGACGGCACCGGAGATCGACCGCGATCCCGTTCCCTTCGAGGCGCTGACCGGCGATGAGCGCACCAGCGCCGAGGCCTGGCTCGACCACCATCGGCGGACGCTGCTGGGGAAGTGCGGCGGGCTGACCGCCGAGCAGCTCAAGCGGCGCACCGTCGAGCCGTCGGACCTGTCGCTGCTCGGCCTCGTCCGCCACATGGCCGAGGTGGAACGCGACTGGTTCCGGTACCGGTTCGCCGGGGAGCGGCCCGGCTACCTGTACGTCACCGACGACGACCTGAACGCGGAGTTCGACGTCGACGCCGCCGACGCGGAAGAGGACTTCACCACCTACCTCTGCGAGGTCGAGCTCGTCCGCCGCATCACGTCGGGGCGCTCCCTCGACGAGACGTTCCTCGATCCCCGCCGCGAGGTCGAGATGAGCCTCCGGTGGGTCTACTCGGTCATGATCCAGGAGTACGCCCGCCACAACGGCCACGCCGACCTGCTCCGCGAGCGCGTCGACGGCGCCACCGGCCACTGATCGGACGCGGGCGCGTCATGGGCGGCGGCCGGTCCGGTGTCCTCGTCCGGACCACCGGCGCCGAGGCGTTCACCCGACCGCCGACGTGCGCTCGGCGCGGCTACCCGGCGGCGATCCGGCCATCGTCCGCCAGGAAGGGCGCCAGCAGCTCGGCGGTGACCGCGCGCAGCCGGGACCGGATCGCCGGGTCGTACGTCCCCTCGTGCGCCCTGGCCTCGCTGGTGCCGTCGAAGTAGCGGCCCGTGGCATCGCCGCCGGGCGGGCGGACCGCCAGGTTCATCACGGCCTTCACGCCCGTGCCGACGGTCGACATGGGCGGGACCATCGCCTCCCGGACCATGTGGGTGTTCATGAACGACGCCGGATGCAGGCAGTTGACGGTGACGCCGTCGTCGGCCAGCTCGTTCGCGAGGTCGAAGGTGAAGGCGGCGAGCGCGAACTTGCTGCGGAAGTACGCCTGGCTGCCGCTGTAGTGCGTGTCCATGCGCAGGTCGGCGAAGTCGACCGGGGCCTGCCCGACGGAGCCGACGTTCACGATCCGGGCGGGCGCGCCCTTTCGAAGGGCCGGTGCGAGCCGCCGGGCGAGCAGCACCGGTGCCAGGTAGTTCACGGCGAAGCGCAGTTCGTGGCCGTCCGCGCTCAGGTGCCGCCTGCGGTAGGGCGGGCGCCCGGCTCCGACGCCGGCGTTGTTGACCAGCAGCCGCAGCGCGCCGTGGTCGGCGCTCACCCGGTCGGCGAGGTCGCGGGCTTGGGCGAGCGAGGAGAGGTCGGCGAGGTAGGCCTGCGCGGTCCCGCCGGCCTTCTCGATCCGGTCCACGACGGCGGCGGCGCGCTCGGCGTCCCTGCCGTGCACGAGGATGTGCGTCCCGCGCTCGGCGAGGGCCGTGGCGACCGCCCGGCCGAGCCCGGCGGTGGCACCCGTGACGAGGGCGATGTCTGTCATCTCTTCTTCCTCTCAGGATCCGAGTGCGGGGCCGGCCGCCTCGGCCTTGCGCAGGCCCAGGAGGCCGACGACGACCCGGTCGCGGAGCCGCACCGGCAGCCGGGACACGAGCAGGGCCGGGCGGACATCGGAGTTCGCGAGATACCGTGCCTTCGGCCGGGTCGCCCCGACGGCTTTGACGATGGTGTCGGCGACCGTCTCCGGCTTGGACGGCCGCATCTTCGCCATGGCGGCGCCCATGGCCTCGATCCGTGACCGGTAGAGCGCCAGGCGCGCCGGATCTGCGTCCGCGAGGGCCGACTCGGCCGCCGCCTCCGCCTTCGCGAAGATCGGCGTCTCGACCGCTCCGGGGACGACCGTGACGACGGCGACGCCCTGCGCCCCGAGTTCGATCCGTAGGGCGTCGGACAGCGCGTCGAGCGCCGCCTTGCTCGCCGAGATGGGAGCGGCGAACGGCATCGCGAGCTTCGCCGTCGGGGCGCTGATGTTGATCAGGCGGCCGCGGCCTTCGCGGAGCAGTGGCGCGAACGCCCGGATGATCTCGGCGGGCCCGAAGACGTTGACGGCGAACTGGCGGCGCAGGTCCTCGGCCGGCACCAGTTCCATCGGGCCCTGGATGATGATCCCGGCGTTGTTCACGACGGCATGGAGGCCCTGGCCGCCCTGGAGCCGGGTGACCTCCGCTGCGGCCTCGGCGACGCTCTTCGGCTCGGTGACGTCGATGTGGATCTGTTCGACGCCGCGGATCTCGGCGAGGTGGGGCGCGTCTCCGCGTACGCCGGCGTAGACGCGATATCCGCGCTCGGCGAGGGCGCGCGTCGTCGCGGTGCCGATGCCGCCGGTGGCTCCGGTGATGAAGACGGCACGCCCGTTTCCGATGGCCTGACTCATGATCGACCTCACATGTACTTTGGGACATGTACCTTAGGACAGCACGATCATCAGGCGTACCGGAGGACATGTCAAGATGGACCCACGGATCTCGAGGGAGGACGGTGACGGAGTGTCGCTGCGGCATGGGCTGCTCGGGCTGCTCGCCGAAGGGCCCGCCAGTGGCTATGACCTGGCCCGGCGCTTCGAGGATCACTTGGGTCCGGTATGGCCGGCCCAGCACCCGAAGATCTACGCCGAGCTGTCCCGGCTCGCCGACGCCGGGATGATCGAGGTCGACAGCCACGGCCCGCGCGGCCGGAAGGCCTACCGGATCACCGATGCCGGACGGGCCGAGATTCGCCGCTGGCTGACCGAAGAGGAGGTCGACCACACCCTCCGCACCGAGTCGGTGCTCCGGTCGTTCTTCTTCTGGCTCATGGAGACCGACGACCTCCAGGCGCACCTACGCCGCGAACAGGAGTTCTTCTCCCAGGTCGCCGACATGGCGCGCGGGTACGCGGCGGCCAAGGACCGCGGCGACTTCGGGACGGCCCCCCAGACCCGCTCCATGCGGGTGGCCGTCGAGGCGGCCGTCCGGATCTACCAGGCGCTGGCGGACTGGGCAGAGTGGGCGCAGACCGTCCCTCCGGCCGTACCGGCGGCCGAAGACGACACCCACCCTCCGGCCGCGGCGAACGAGGTCTGAGACGCGGCGGTCAGCGCTTGATCGCAATTCCGCCGTACATGTGCGGCGCGGGATCGTCCGGATCGGCCGAGGGGCCGTCAAGATTCCACTCGGTGACCTTGGTGACGCCCGGCTCGACGAGGTCCAGGCCGTCGAAGAACCGCTCCGTCTCGACCTTGGTGCGCATCTTCATCGGAATTCCCTGGGAGCGGTAGGCGGCCACCCCGTCGGCCAGCGGGCTCTCTCGCTCGGCGTCGGGAACCACCGAGATCGCCAGCACGCTGCCCGGCGCGAGCGGCTCCACCAAGGCCCGTACGGCCTCGTGGGCCTCGTCCTCGTCGATGAAGAACTGCAGGATCGCGATGAGAGTGAGGGCGACCGGCCGGCTCAGGTCCAGGGTCTCGTGGAGCCGGGCCGACTCGAAGATCGTCTTGCTGTCGCGCAGGTCGGCGTCGATGTAGGCGGTCCTGCCCTCCGGAGAACTGGTGAGCAGCGCCCGGGCGTGCGCGAGCACGATCGGGTCGTTGTCGACGTAGACCACCCGCGTCTCCGGCGCGATCTCCTGGGCGGCCTCGTGCAGGTTCGGCGAGGTCGGCAGGCCGGTGCCGATGTCGAGGAACTGCCGGATGCCCATCTCGCGCACCAGGTAACGGGTCATGCGGAGCATGAAGTCTCGGTTGGCCCGCATGGAGACCGGCAGCGTGGGCAGATGCTTCACGATCTCGGCCGCCGCCGCGCGATCCGCCGCGAAATTGTCCTTACCGCCCAGCATGTAGTCATAGATCCGCGCGGAATGCGCGATATCAGTACGCAGATCCGTCACGTGGACCGCTCCGTCGCGCCGTTGCCCGCGCCGATCCCGCTCGCCGCCTCGCCCACGTGCGACCCTCCCGTACGGCATCCAGGAGTAAATGATCTTACTAGATGCCCGCCAGAGGGAACGCGATTGGTCAAATACAGAAAGCACAGAAACCGGACATATCGGGAAATGCAGAGGCCCCGCGCTCTGTGGGAGCGCGGGGCCTCTGACGTCGTACCGGGTTACGGGTGGTTGATCGACTCGGCCGCCGGGGGCGGGGAGTCGGGGACCGAGCCGGGCTTGGGCTCGCCGGTGAAGGTGAACTTCGCCGTCTCGCCGCTGCCCTCGACCCCGACGATGACGATCTCGCCGGCGTGCAGGTCGTTGTAGAGGATCTTCTCGGACAGGTTGTCCTCGATCTCCCGCTGGATCGTGCGGCGCAGCGGACGGGCACCCAGCACCGGGTCGTACCCGCGCTCGGCCAGCAGGTCCTTGGCCTCCTGGCGAAGCTCGATGCCCATGTCGCGGTCCTTCAGCCGCTCGTCCACCTTGGCGATCATCAGGTCGACGATCTGGATGATCTCCTTCGGCGTGAGCTGGTGGAAGACCACGGTGTCGTCGACACGGTTGAGGAACTCCGGCCGGAAGTGCTGCTTGAGCTCTTCGTTGACCTTCGCCTTCATCCGGTCGTACGAGCCCTGCTCGTCGTTCTCCCGGGCGAAGCCGACGGAGAGGCCCTTGGAGATGTCGCGAGTGCCGAGGTTCGTCGTCATGATCACGACGGTGTTCTTGAAGTCCACGACCCGGCCCTGGGCGTCGGTCAGGCGACCGTCCTCCAGGATCTGCAACAGGGAGTTGAAGATGTCCGGGTGGGCCTTCTCGATCTCGTCGAACAGGACGACGGAGAACGGCTTGCGGCGGACCTTCTCGGTCAGCTGGCCGCCCTCTTCGTACCCGACGTAGCCGGGCGGGGAGCCGAACAGCCGCGAGACCGTGTGCTTCTCCATGAACTCGGACATGTCGAGCTGGATCAGCGCGTCCTCGTCGCCGAACAGGAACTCCGCCAGGGTCTTGGACAGCTCCGTCTTACCGACACCGGAGGGGCCGGCGAAGATGAACGAGCCGCCGGGACGCTTGGGGTCCTTCAGGCCGGCGCGGGTACGCCGGATCGACTGCGACAGCGCCTTGATGGCGTCGTTCTGGCCGATGACCCGCTTGTGCAGCTCGTCCTCCATGCGGAGCAGCCGTGTGGTCTCCTCCTCGGTGAGCTTGAAGACCGGGATGCCGGTGGCCGTGGCGAGCACCTCGGCGATGAGCTCCTCGGTGACCTCGGCGACGACGTCCATGTCGCCGGCCTTCCACTCCTTCTCCCGCTGTGCCTTGGACTGGAGAAGCTGCTTCTCCTTGTCGCGCAGGGCGGCGGCCTTCTCGAAGTCCTGCGCGTCGATCGCGGACTCCTTCTCGCGCCGCACGTCGGCGATCTTCTCGTCGTACTCACGCAGGTCCGGCGGCGCGGTCATGCGGCGGATGCGCATGCGCGAGCCGGCCTCGTCGATGAGGTCGATCGCCTTGTCGGGCAGGAACCGGTCGCTGATGTAGCGGTCGGCGAGCTGGGCGGCGGCCACGAGCGCGCTGTCGGTGATCGACACGCGGTGGTGCGCCTCGTAGCGGTCCCGCAGGCCCTTGAGGATCTCGATCGTGTGGCTGAGCGAGGGCTCGGCCACCTGGATCGGCTGGAACCGCCGCTCGAGCGCGGCGTCCTTCTCCAGGTACTTGCGGTATTCGTCCAGCGTCGTCGCGCCGATCGTCTGCAGCTCGCCGCGGGCCAGCATCGGCTTGAGGATGCTGGCGGCGTCGATCGCGCCCTCGGCGGCACCCGCGCCGACGAGCGTGTGCAGCTCGTCGATGAACAGGATGATGTCGCCGCGCGTGCGGATCTCCTTGAGCACCTTCTTCAGTCGCTCTTCGAAGTCACCGCGGTAGCGCGAACCGGCGACCAGGGCCCCGAGGTCCAGCGTGTAGAGCTGCTTGTCCTTCAGCGTCTCGGGGACCTCACCCTTGACGATCTTCTGGGACAGGCCCTCGACGACCGCGGTCTTACCGACGCCGGGCTCACCGATCAGCACCGGGTTGTTCTTGGTACGGCGGGACAGCACCTGCATGACCCGCTCGATCTCTTTCTCTCGCCCGATGACGGGGTCGAGCTTGCCTTCGCGCGCGGCCTGGGTCAGGTTGCGGCCGAACTGGTCCAGCACGAGCGAAGTCGAAGGCGCGGCCTCCGACGGGCCGCCGGACGACGCCGGCTCCTTGCCCTGGTACCCGTGCAGCAGCTGGATCACCTGCTGGCGGACGCGGTTCAGGTCGGCCCCGAGCTTCACCAGGACCTGGGCCGCCACACCCTCACCCTCGCGGATCAGGCCCAGCAGGATGTGCTCGGTCCCGATGTAGTTGTGGCCGAGCTGCAGCGCCTCCCTCAGCGACAGCTCAAGGACCTTCTTCGCCCGCGGAGTGAACGGGATGTGTCCCGAAGGAGCCTGCTGCCCCTGGCCGATAATCTCTTCGACCTGCTGGCGGACGGCTTCGAGGCTGATGCCCAGGCTCTCCAGAGCCTTGGCGGCAACACCCTCGCCCTCGTGGATGAGGCCCAAGAGGATGTGCTCGGTGCCGATGTAGTTGTGGTTGAGCATCCTGGCCTCTTCCTGAGCCAGGACGACAACCCGCCGCGCGCGGTCCGTAAACCTCTCGAACATCTCGTCGCTCCTCACAGAGCGGTTGGGCAGTAGCCGGGATGTCCGACCCTGTCCTTCCGCATGCTAGCCCCGCCCCGCGGTCACTGCCTCGGCGCCGTACCAGAAGAGATTCCCCGGGCTAGGGCTGTTCATCCTCATCCAACTACCGCGCGGGCCCTGGATGTTCCCCGTACGCCGCAAGCGAACGGCCCGCTGCCGATAAATGTCGGGCAACGGGCCGATCTGCGTTGTGCATGCCGCGGGTCAGTGCGCGCGCTCGTACTCCTCGACGACAGTCGCCGGGATACGGCCGCGCTCGTTGACCTTGATGCCACGTGCCTTCGCCCACGCACGGATGTCCGCGCTGCGCTCGCGGCTCGAGGCGGCACGGCTGCGGCGGCGGCGTCCCACGCCGGCCCTCCGCGCGTGCTCCACGAACGGCGACAGAGAATCGCGCAGCTTCTTTGCGTTGTCGCTGCTGAGATCGATCTCATAGGAGACTCCGTCGATGGAGAACGGAACCGTCTCCTCCGCCTCGCCGCCATCGAGGTCGTCGATGAGGCGCTTAATGATCTGCTCTGCCATGGAGACTGACCTTTCACCGGAGCAAACTGCATTCGGTTGCCAAAGATATACCGCCACAGTGGTCGATGACAATTCGAACCACAGATCCGAGTTTAGCACGCCCGTTACGCAGCGTTATCCCCAGCAATCGCTCCGGATCCCTGGGGTTACTGGCCGCTCCGGCGGTTCTCCGGGGTGCGTTCGCGGCGGCGCTTACCGCCCATCTCTCGCCGCACCACCCAGAACACGCCTGCCAAGAACGCGGCGGCCACGGTGAGAGGCGGCGCGAGCGCCGCCAGGTCCTTCCACATCCAACCCACGCCTTCCGTTCCCGTCGGGTTTAACGGGACGCTCGCCCGGACTCAGTGGCCATGGGCGTGCATCCTCATGGTGAAATTGTCGCGCAGCACGTCCCGGTGGGGACACCCGCCCCTTTCCGGACCGGGCACCCGGCGAACATCGGACCCGCAGGAGCGCCGGGATTCGGCGGTCCCATCGCGAGACCCATGGTCAACGAGCGAGACCACTACCGGTGTTCCCGCAGCGTCCTGCGGTCGAGGCGGCGGAGCTGCGGCGATGAGACTGAGGCGCTAAACCTGGTCGTGTCTCCGTTTTCGCGATCGTCCCGGCATGGCGAATAACCGTGTCGAACCGGCGCTTAAGCCCCAGCACGGCACGCGAATGTGCCGTGCCGCCCGGCCGTGGAGTCCGGGATCCCCTGTGGCGAAGGGGCTCCGCGAATCCGCCCGGCCCCGCGATCCGGCGATCATAAGTCTCCGAGCATGGCAGGATCCAATGGGGTTGGGTCGGACGATCGAGACGACAGGCGACGACGTGATGTTCTACGCGGACCTTCATATCCATTCGAAGTACTCCCGCGCCTGCAGCAAGGACTGTGACCTTGAACACTTGGCCTGGTGGGCCGGGCGCAAAGGCGTATCGGTCGTGGGCACCGGGGATTTCACGCATCCGGCGTGGATGGAGGAGCTGCGGCAGAACCTCGTTCCCGCTGAACCGGGCCTGTTCCGGCTGCGGCCCGAGCTCGAGCGACGGGTCGCTCGCACACTACCGCCCGCGTGCCGGGCTCCGGTGCGCTTTCTGCTCTCCGTCGAGATCTCCACGATCTACAAAAAGGGTGAACGTACACGGAAGGTACATCACCTTCTTTATGCCCCCTCGTTCGAGGCGGCCGAGCGCATCACCACAGCGCTGGCCCGGATCGGCAACCTCACCTCCGACGGGCGACCCATCCTCGGCCTCGACTCCCGACACCTTCTCGAGATCACACTGCAGAGCGACCCGGGGTCTTACCTCATCCCCGCGCACGTGTGGACGCCGTGGTTCTCCGTCATGGGGTCCAAATCCGGGTTCGACGCCGTCGCCGACTGCTACGACGATCTGGCCGACCACATCTTCGCGGTCGAGACGGGCCTTTCTTCCGACCCCCTCATGAACTGGCGGGTCGAATCGCTGGACCGGTACCGTCTCGTGAGCAACTCGGACGCGCATTCCCCGCCCGCGCTCGCCCGCGAGGCGTCGGCCTTCGACACCGACATGGACTACTACGCCCTGCGCGCCGCCCTGGAGACCGGCGACGGGTACGCCGGGAGCGTCGAGTTCTTCCCCGAGGAGGGCAAGTACCACCTCGACGGGCACCGGAAGTGCGGCGTACGGCTGGAGCCCGAGGAGACCAAGGCGCAGGACGGACGCTGCCCCTCCTGCGGCCGGCCACTGACGGTCGGCGTGCTGTACCGCGTCGACGAGCTCGCCGACCACCCGGAGGGAAGGCGGCCCGAGGGCGCGGCGGACTTCCGCAACCTCATCCCGCTGCCGGAGATCGTCAGCGAGATCCGCGGCGTCGGGCCGCGCTCGAAGTCCGTGCTGGGGCACATCGCCGAGCTCGTGTCGACGCTGGGGCCGGAGCTCGCGATCCTCGACGAGGTGCCCCTGGACGACGTACGCCGGGCGGGCGGCGAGCTCCTGGGCGAGGCCATCGCCCGGCTGCGCCGCGGCGAGGTCGTCCGCGACGCCGGGTACGACGGCGAGTACGGCGTGATCCGGCTCTTCGAGCCCGGCGAGCTCCGCCGGGAGGGCAAGCTCGCCGTCGGTCTCCTCGGCGCGCCCGACGACTCGGGCCTCTTCGATCTTCCCGAGACCGCGCCCGCGAAGGCCGTACGGGAGCCGGGCCTGTTCGACGTGCCCGGCGCCGACGACCGTCCTCCTCCGTCCCAGAGCACCGCTCCGGAGCCGTCAGAGGCCACAGAAACGCCCGACGAGGTCGGGCCGGACGAAATACCTATCGAGGGGCAACAGGACATCCTGGAGGCCGTCGAGGCCGCCGAGCAGGACGATGCCGCCGGAGGGCCCACGCCGGACGAGAGCCGACACGGGCTCGACGGGGAATCGGCACCCGACACGGGCTCCAGGCGATCAGCGCCGGACGGGCGCTCCGGGGAATCAGTGCCGGACGAGGACCCTGGAAGATCCGTACTGGACGGGCTCGACCCCGATCAGCGCGCGGCGGCCGCGCATCCCGGCGGGCCGCTGCTGATCATCGCCGGGCCGGGCACCGGGAAGACCCGCACACTCACGCACCGGATCGCCCACCTCGTCGGCGAGCGCGGCGTCCCGCCGGAGCACTGCCTGGCGATCACGTTCACCCGGCGGGCGGCCGAGGAGATGCGCGAGCGCCTTGACGCGCTCCTGCCCGGACGCGCCGCCCGGCTCACCGTGACGACGTTCCACGGCCTCGGCGCGCTGATCCTGCGCGAGCAGCACGCGCGGGCCGGGCTCCCCGACGGCTTCCGCATCGCCGACGAGACCGACCGGCTCGACGTCGCCCGGGAGATGACCGGCACGGACAAGGAGGCACGGCGGCTGCTCGCCGGGTTCGACGGGCCGGGCGGTCCGGAGGAGTCCGAGGCCCGCAGTGCCTTCGAGAAGCGGCTGCGCGAGCGCGGCCTGGCCGACTTCACCGACCTGCTCCGCCTCCCCGTACGCCTTCTGGAAGAGGACCCGGAGCTGGCGGAGGCGTACCGCGGCCGCTGGCCGTGGATCAGCGTCGACGAGTACCAGGACGTCGACGAGACGCAGTACGCCCTGCTGCGGCTGCTGACCCGGCCCGACGGGGGGCTCACCGCGATCGGCGACCCGGACCAGGCGATCTACTCCTTCCGGGGCGCGGACGTCGGTTTCTTCCTGCGATTTCAGAACGACTTCGCCGGCGCGACGACGGTGCAGCTCACCCGCAACTACCGCTCCGCGCCCGCGATCGTCGACGGGGCCGTACGCGCGATCGCCGCCACCAGCCTCGTGCCCGGCCGGACGCTCGTCCCGCAGCGCTCCGGCGACCGGCTCATCCAGGTGCACGAGACGGCCGACGCCCAGGCGGAGGCCGAGTACGTCACGACCACGATCGACCGGCTGCTGGGCGGGTCGTCCTTCCACTCGATGGACTCCGGGCGCTCCGACGGCCACCACGCCGACCATCTCGACTTCTCCGACATCGCGGTGCTGTACCGGACCGACGCGCAGTCCGAGCCGGTGATGGAGGCGCTGACCCGCGCCGGCATGCCGTACCAGAAGCGCTCGCACGACCGGCTCCTCAAGCGGCCGGGCGTGCGGGAGCTCGCGCACGAGCTGCGCCATCACGGCGGGCCGCTGCGCGACCGGCTCCGCGCCGCCGTCGGCGCGCTCATCGAGATCCACGACGAGGCCGTGCTGTGGTCTGCGGCCGAGCTGCTGACGCCGCTCGCCGTCCGCTGCGGCGACGACCTGGAGGCGTTCCTCGGCGAGCTGGCGCTCGGCGCCGAGGTCGACGCGTACGACCCGCGCGCCGACCGCATCGCGCTGCTGACGCTGCACGCGGCCAAGGGCCTGGAGTTCCCCGTCGTGTTCGTCATCGGCTGTGAGGACGGCCTGCTGCCGCTGCGGCTGCCGGACAGCGACGAGGCTGAGGAACGCCGGCTGTTCTTCGTCGGCATGACGCGGGCGCAGACGCACCTGTTCCTGTCGTCCACGCGGCGCCGGGAGCCGTCGCCGTTCCTGCGCTCGATCCCCGCCGAACTGGTGACCCGCCCGGAGGCCGCCCGCCGCCGCCCCCGCGACCGTCAGCTACGGCTGATCTGAGCGCGGCTCGTCCACGAGCCCCGGCTCCGCCATGGAACCCGGCTCCTCCACGGGATCGGGGTCGTCGGCGGGGGCGGGGTCGCTCAGGGCGCGCGGCCGGACGTCGATGACGAGGGTGCCGGCCGCGCGGTCGTGGAGCGCCTGGCGGTACGAGCCCTCGAACTGCAGGCCGTTCTCGGCCAGCCAGAAGATCGCGGCGAGGATGTTGAGGATCGGGACGGGCCGCGCGGCAGGCGGCAGCGCGTAGATCGCCGCGCGGATGAGCGCCTGTACGACGGTCGGCCGCTCCCCCGTCACGGAGATCACCCGCAGTCCGGTGAGACGCTTGCCGACCGTGCGCCCCCAGACGGCGAGCTGCACCGCCTCGTAGAGAAAGAAGGTCACGGCGAAGGCGATCGGCGCCACGACGGTCTGCGCGGTCTCGCGGGAGAAGATCTCGGTCGCGCCCGTGGCGATGGGCACGCCGACGATCAGGGTGTCGATGATGCGGGCGACCAGACGCTGCGACGGCTCGGCGACCGCGTCGACGGCCTCCTCGGTCACTCGTCCGCGAACTCTCGGTCGTCGACCACGACGGTGGCCGCCAGCCGGTCGTGCAGCCCTTGGTGCAGAGGCTGGTCCCAGATCGCCCAGAGGTACGCCATCACCGTGCCGACTCCGCAGCCGAAGAGGTACACGACGTTGTTGACCGCCGCCCGGGCCGCCGCGCGGGCAGGCGTCAGCGGCTCCCCGGTCTCGGTGAGCACCCGCAGGCGCAGCACCCGCTTGCCGAGCGTCTGCCCCCACAGCGCGAGCTGCACCGCCTCGTACGCGAACGGCAGGATGCCCAGGACGAGGATCCACCCGACGATGGCCGTACCCGACCAGATGCCGCCGCCGTCCTTGACGTGGTTGGCCGGCTCGTTGAGGCCCACCGCCGCGATCATGAACGGGAGGATCAGGGCGAACCCCACGACCCCGAGCAGCCCCGCGTCGATCAGCCGCGCGCCGGCCCGCCGGGCGATGGGGGCGAGGATCAGCTCCGCCTGCGGCTCCTGTCCGCCGTACGATCCGTGGTGCTCGCCGCCGTACGACCCGTGCTCCGCGTACTCCGCCGACCGGCCGTACTGCGGATATGGCTCGCTCATTCACTACCCTTCCAGGTGCAGCAGCATCCGGGTGTTGCCCAGGGTGTTCGGCTTGACCCGCTCGAGGTCGAGGAACTCCGCCACGCCGTCGTCGTAGCTGCGCAGCAGCTCCTCGTACACCTCCGGTGAGACCGGAGCGCCCTTGAGGGCCTGGAACCCGTGCCGGGCGAAGAACTCCACCTCGAACGTCAGGCAGAACACGCGGCGCACACCGAGCTCGCGCGCGGTCTCGAGGAGCCGCGCGACGATCCGGTGCCCCACCCCACGCCCGTGCCGGGACGGATCGACGGCCACCGAACGAACCTCGGCGAGATCCTCCCACATGACGTGCAACGCGCCACAGCCCACGACGTCACCGCTCTCCCGGTCCTCCGCGACCCAGAACTCCTGGACGTCCTCGTAGAGGGTGACGGTGGGCTTCTCCAGCAGCCGGCCCGGCCCGGAGTACAGGTCGATCAGCCGCCGGATCGCCCGGACATCGGTCACGCGGGCACGGCGGATCGCTATCTCCACAACAGGGGACACTAGCCGGAACGCCGGGATGCCCTCGTCACCGATCAGATGAGCTGCCTCCGTGCCGCCCATACGACGGCCTCGATAGGGGTGTTCACGTCAAGGCGGTCACAGATCGATCGCAGCCTCCTCCGCAAGGTGCGCGCGCTGAGCTCGAGTTTCCGCGCCGCCACATCTGCGGTGACACCTGTGGCGATCTGCGAGAGCAAGCGGAGCTCATCCTCGCTCAGACGCGGATCGTCGGTGCCACGACGTGTGAGTGTGGCCTGTTCCACTCCGTCCTCCCTCGTCCCGGGTGATGGCTGCGGGGATGCGGCGACCGCCGCATGGGCACGGGTAGGCCGGAGCGCGCTTGACCGGAGTTGGCCTCCCGTCCGCATGAGGATGCGCGACGCGGGAACTCCGGGTAACGATTCATACGTTGGAGAGTTGAGCGGGAACGCCGCCTCCGGTGCCAAGTCGATGGCACGAGGAAACGTCCCGGCGCTGGTGCCGGGACCGAATTCGGCGTGTCCGGATGGGGTCATGTGTGCGCCCTCGCCCCCATCCCTTTCGCGCAGTGATCCGGCAAAGATCGTGAATCGTTTCAAGCTACGCTCCGCTCCGGAACGCTAAGCGGCCGTCTGCGGGGCGTCAAGGGTTCGCATGTTACGACGCGTAGACGCTCATATCCGTTCCGCTACGTAACACATCGGCCACAGTTCTTCACCCTTGTCGACCTGCGAAAACCGCACTCACCGGGAAGGTGGAAGCGTTGACGCGCGTCAGTATCCGAGATGTGGCGATACATGCAGGAGTCTCGGTGGGCACGGTTTCGAATGTCCTAAATCGGCCAAATCTGGTGGCCGAAGCAACCCGGGAACGCGTTCAGGCCGCCATCGGCGAGCTCGGCTTCGTCCGCAACGAGACCGCACGACAGCTCCGGCAGGGGCAGAGCCACGTCCTCGGCGTGGTCGTCCCGACCATGGCCAACCCGTACTTCAGCGATGTCGGCCGGGCCGCCGAGACGGTGATGAACGCCGAGGGGTTCGACGCCCTCTGGTGCACCAGCGAGGGTTCTCCGACGAAGGAACAGCGCTGTCTGGACTTCCTGGAAGAGCAGAACGTCTCCGGTCTGCTGATCAGCCCACTGGATCTCGGTGCGGCCCGCGTCGCCGAACTGCACGGGCGCGGGCTCGCCGTCGTGCTGCTCGACCGGACCACCGCCGGCGTCTGCTCGGTGGCGGTCGACCACCGCGCGGGCGGAGCGCTGGCAGCCCATCACCTGCTGGGCCGGCGCCACCGCCGGCTCGTGTTCGTCACCGGCCCGCGGTCGATCCGACCGGTCCGCGAGCGCCACGCGGGCGCCGTACGCGCGGCCCGGGACGCGGGACTGGACGAGCACGCCCTGACGACGCTCGAGCAGCCGGAGATGACGGCGTCGGCCGGGCGCGATGCGGCCCGGCGGCTGCTCGAGCTGGACCCCCTGCCCACCGGGGTCTTCTGCGGCAACGACCTGCTCGCGATCGGACTGATCAACGAGCTCGTACGGGCGGGCGTGAAGGTGCCCACGGAGATCAGCGTGGTCGGCTACGACGACATCGACCTCGCCGCGACGGCCGTCGTGCCGCTGACGACCGTTCGCCAGCCACGGGAGGAGCTCGGCCGGACCGCGACCGAGCTCGCGCTCGCGGAGACCGGCGACCCGGAGCAGCACGAGCACCGGCAGGTCGTCCTGTCCCCCGAGCTCATCGTCCGCGAGTCCGCCTAACACCTTGCACGATATCTTGTGTGCCGATATATGTTGGCTCCATGACAGAACGAGCGCTGACCGAACAGGCGTTCCTGGTCCTGACGGCGCTGGTCGACGAGCCCCGGCACGGTTACGGCATCGTGGGCGAGGTCGAGCGGCTGTCCGAGGGCCGGATGCGACTGCGGATCGGCACCCTCTACGGAGTGCTGGACCGCCTGACGACGGACGGGCTGGTCGAACTCGACCGCGAAGAGGTCCACCAGGGCCGGCTACGGCGGTACTACCGGCTGACCGATCCCGGCGCGGAGGCCCTCGCGGCCGAGGCCGCGCGCCTGTCGGTCCACGTACGGGCGGCGACCTCACGCCTGCGTGCGCGTCGCGCGTCGGAGGGCACGGCATGACGGATCACACCGGCCAGGACGAGAGCGTGATCGTCCGGAGGTACCGCTCGCTGCTGCGGATCCTGCCGCCGTCCTACCGGGCGGCGCGGGAGGAGGAGATGGTCGCGGTCTTCGCCGAGGGTGTCGGCGACTCGGAGGAGGAGCGTCTCGGCCGTCCCGATCCCGCCGAGGCGATCAGCGTCGTGGGGCTCGCGGTGCGCGCCTGGCTCGGCGGACCGGGCTCCGCCCCGCGCCTTTTCTCCTTGGGGCAGACCGTCCGGTTGTTCGGGGCTCTCGGCCTCCTCGCCCAGGCCGTCCTGGCCGGCGCCGACGTGCTGCGCCTGCTGACCATCGTCTTCTTCGGATCCAACGAGACACGCCACGCGCTGCGGGTGATATACGGGACGAACGTCGCCTTGACCGTCGCGTGGAGCCTGGCGGTCCTGCTCTGCGTCCCGGCCTACGTCGCGCTCGTGCGGGGGCAGCACCGTACAGCTCGGGTGCTGGCGCTGATCTCCGTCGTTCCGCCGCTGATTCGCGTGGTCATAGAGCCGTGGACGCCATGGGTCTCCTTCGCCGTCCTCATCCCGGTCCTGCTGTCCGCAGTGGCGGTGGCGGTGGCGTTCCACCGGGACGCGCCGGCCGTCCGCCCCATCGGCGGGCTCGCGGCACTGCCGGTCGGCGCGGTGGCCGTCTTCGCCGCGCTCTGGCCCTCGAGCCTGGCACTGAACCTGACGCCGGACGGCGTGTGCGGCTGGATCGCGCTCGCCGCCGGTGCCTTCTGTCTGGTCCGCGGCCGCGCGGCGGCCGACCATGACCTCGCGCACCGTTCGTCGGCCATCGCGCTGTTCGCGGCGCTGATCTTCGGCGTGCGGATGGTCACGGCCATCGACTACGGCGGCACCGAGCCGTACGCCGCTCCTGTCCTGTACGGGCAGGCGGCGGCGCTGCTGCTGGTTGCCGGCCTGCTCGCGCGCGTCTCCGTGCGCACGCTCCGGCGCGCCGGGGCGGCGCCGGGCGAGAGGCTCGGCCGGCCCACATAAGCGCGTATCTACCCCGACCGACCTCCCGGGGGTCGCCACGCACGTGGCGTGGCGACCCCCGGTTGATCAGATGCCGCGACCTCAGGCGGTGGCGGCGGCGACCGTGGCGGCCTCGGGGTGGCCGATGGCAAGGCCGGTGCCGACGTCGAAGAAGTGCAGGCGGCTGGTGTCGATCGACAGCTCGATGTCCTGGCCGGGACGCACGTGCGAGCGGGCGTTGACGCGAGCGGTCCACAGCGCCTTGTTGTCCGCCAGCGGGATCGCGGCGTCGTCCTCGTCGGCGTCGTGGGCGAGGTCGGCGGTGTCCTTGTGCTCCACCGGCGGGGCGTCGATCGTGAAGATCACGTTGATCTCACTGCCGAGCTCCTCGGTGACGTCCGCGTGCGCCTGGATGGTCGGCCAGTCGCTGCCGTTGTGGCCGGCGTCCTCGAAGTCGGACGGCCGGACGCCCAGGATGATCTCCTTGCCGAAGTAGTCGTCGAGGCCGGGACGCTCCTCCAGCACCGAGCCCGGGACGGGCAGCTTGTTGCCGGCGAAGACGACGTGGGCGCCGTCGTCGCGGACCAGCTCGGCGGTCACGAAGTTCATCGCCGGGGACCCGATGAACCCGGCGACGAACAGGTTGACCGGGTTGTCGAAGAGGTTCTGCGGGGTGTCGACCTGCTGGAGCTTGCCCTCGCGCAGCACGCAGACCCGGTCGCCGAGGGTCATGGCCTCGATCTGGTCGTGGGTGACGTACACCGTGGTGACGCCGAGCCGGTCGTGCAGCTGGTTGAGGGAGGCGCGCATCGACACGCGGAGCTTGGCGTCGAGGTTCGACAGCGGCTCGTCCATCAGGAACGCCTGCGGCTCACGGACGATCGCGCGGCCCATCGCGACACGCTGCCGCTGACCACCGGACAGGGCGGCCGGCTTGCGCTTGAGGAACTGCTCGAGGCCGAGCATCTTGGCGGCCTCGTTGACCCGCTTCTTGATCTCCGGCTTCGGCGTGCCGCGCAGCTGGAGGCCGAACGCGAGGTTCTGCTCGACCGTCATGTGCGGGTAGAGCGCGTAGTTCTGGAAGACCATCGCGATGTCGCGGTCCTTGGGGGCCAGGTTGTTGACCACCCGGTCGCCGATCGAGATCTCACCGCCGGTGATGTCCTCCAGGCCGGCGATCATCCGCAGCGCGGTCGACTTGCCGCACCCGGACGGGCCTACGAGGACCATGAACTCCCCGTCCTGGATCTCAAGGTTGAGGTCGTCCACCGCCTTGACTTCGTTCGTGTAGGCCTTAACCACATGGCTCAGGACGATCTTGGCCATAGGGGAATCCTCCGGGTACTCGACCGCTAAAAGTGTCCACAACCATAACCAGTGTTCGCATATATGAACAAGGCTTGAACGAGACTAAGCTGTCTCCTGGCTCCGGCGTGGTCGCCGGGCCGCGCGATGAGCGCAGGCCGGGTGCTCTGGAGGGGTTGTATGGACGCGACCGAGCGAGCCGCGCCGGGCGTCAAGTCCGCGACGCGGACCGTCGCGCTGCTCGACTTCTTCGCCCGCCAGGGCGGGATGTACAGCCTGACCGAGATCCAGCAGGAGCTCGGCTACCCCAAGAGCAGCCTGTACGCCCTGCTCCGCACCCTCGTCCAGCTCGGCTGGGTGGAGACCGACCCCACGGGCACGCTGTACCGCATCGGCATGCGCGCGCTGCTCGTCGGCGCGTCCTACATCGACGGCGATCCCGTCGTCGGGATGGCCCACGAGGTCCTCGACTGGCTCGCGGAGGCCACCGGCGAGACCGTGCACTTCGGCCGCCTCGACGACTACGACGTCGTCTACCTGTCCTCCCGGCCGTCGCGGCACAACCTGCGGCCCGTCATCCGCGTCGGCCGGCGCGTGCCCGCGTACAGCACCTCGCTGGGCAAGGCCCTGCTGGCCGACCGCCCCGACCCCGTGCTCCGCGGCGCCCTCGAGCGCCAGACCGAGCACACGATCACCGATCAGGACGATCTCCGCGCCGAACTCGGGCGCGTCCGCGAACGCGGCCACGCCATCGACCGCGAGGAGAACACCTCGGGCGTCTGCTGCTTCGGGGTCGTCCTGCGGCTCCAGCGCCCGGCCCGCGACGCGATCAGCGTGTCGATCCCCGCCATCCGGCTCGATGACGCCCGCGAACGCGAGATCTCGGCGCTTCTCCTCCAGGCCCGCGAGCGCATCGAGTACGCCGCGTACCACCTGATTCACCCCTGAGCGGGTCTTCCGGCGACCCGCATACGTATACCTACGTACGCGGTTCAGGTAGTCGTCCGGGTATTTTTCCCACTTCGGTGGCGCAGGTCACGCGGCATGCTGGTGGATGAGAACGACTACATGCCCAGCGAAGAAAGGGGAGGTTCCGCGATGTGCCAGCACCAGCCGAAGTGCCCGACGGCGGACGCTCCCGATCACGACGCGGCTCGCCTCGTCTCATACCACCCCGAGCAGGGGTGGGGACTGCTCTGCAACGGCGTCATCGTCTTCGACGACACCGGCGAGCTGCTCCCCGACGGTCGTAGCGTCCCCACTCACCGGGAGCTCGCTTACGCCGCCTAAGACCAACGACCTTCCTCGCCTGCGGATCAGAGGAAAACCGGCCGGAGACGGCCGTACGAGGCCCTAGCCGGGCCGCCCCCACCCCCCCGGGACCCCTGAGACCCCCGGTCCCCCGGTTGGACGCCGGGGTCGACATGCCCACCGTGTCGACCCCGGCGTTCACGTCTCTCAGCCCTTCCGCGCCCGGCGACGGGCGTACGCGATCGTCAACACCGCCACGAGCGGCCCCCACGCCAGCAGCGGCGCGTAGCAGACGTCCATGATCACGCCGGCCGTACCCTGTGGGAAGTCGGGATTGTCCAACGGGCCGTGCGATGTCAGGGTGACCGCCGCGCACAGCCCCATCACCGCGACGGCACCGACCGACGCCGGGACGATCGCCACGAGGGGCGGGATGCGACGCCCGCCCAACCACGGCACCCACCCCGGCACGACCTCACCCCACGGCCGCACCAACCCGAGTGTGAGGAAGGCCGCGGCCTGCGAGGCCACCGACAGGAACAGCACGTACGCCAGGATCGCGGTCCCCGTGTACATATGCCCGAGCCGGCCGGTGAAACCGACGTCGACGCCGACGCCGAGCGCGAGCCGCCAGATCGAGGACGGGACCGTGCACAACACCGTCGCCCACGCTGCGACGACCGCCCAGCGGGGCACATCGGCCCCTCGCCGAGCCTGAGCGGGTTCGGGACGTACGACGTCGACGGTGGTGATCGAGACAGGCGGGGTGACCACGGCGATCGGACCTCCATATCCAGGCTGCGCTGACCTCTTAACGATCACGCGCGGCGCGTCCGGCCGGACCCCTCGCGGCGGTGAGGCCCCTCCCCCTCGCGGGGGAGATGTCAGCGCGGGCCGGGCATCGGAGCCCGGCCCGCGCTGACCGGTAGATCGTTCAGCGCCGCCGGTCGTGGGCGGCGTAGGTCTCGCGCAGCGACCGGGTGATGGCCTTCTGGCGATCCACGCGTTCCTTGCGCAGCCGCGCGTCGGTGCGGGAGGCCGCCCAGGCGTTCTCGCGCTCCAGCCTGCGATAGCTGTCCAGCCGCCGTCGGCTCAGCGCGCCGTCGGCGACTGCGGCCAGGACCGCGCAGCCTGGCTCGGACTCATGGCCGCAGTCGCCGAAGCGGCACTCCCGAGCGAACTCCTCGACGTCCGCGAACGTCCGCCGCAGCCCCTCCTCCGCGTCGTACACGCCGACGCGGCGCAAACCCGGAGTGTCGATGAGCACGGCGCGAATTAACGCCTGCGCAGCGGTGAGGCGATGAGGATGGCGAACGGGAACGCGAAGAGGCCGGCCGCGAGGCTGAGCGCCGCGCGTACCCCGGTCCAGGTGGCGATCAAGCCGAAGATCAGCGTGAAAAGCGGCCGGATCCCCCATGACAGCCAGCGTGTCGTGGCGTTCATCCGGCCGAGCAGGTCCGGTGGGCAGATGAGCTGCCGGTAGCTGAGGTTGGCGTTGACGTAGGCGAATTCGCCGGCCAGGGCCACGAAGTATCCGACGGTGACCACGACCTGACCGGTGAGACCCGGCCCGACGAGCACGGTCGGCACCAGGTCCAGTACGTACATCGGCGTGGTGACCAGCATCAGCAGCGGGAGGCCGAGCCGCCTGGCGAGCGGTTCGGTGCAGAGTCCGCCCAGCACGCCGCCGACCGCGGCGACCCCCTGGCACAGGCCGGCGACGGTCATCGACCAGTGCAGGTCGCGGACGACGTACAGCACCCACAGTGACCACGAGGCGCCGATCGCCGCCGAGACCATCGTGTTCGCCAGGACGACGGGTCGCATCAGCCGGTCGCGGAACACGTAGCGGAGACCTTCGCCGATCTCCGCCCGCATCCGGGTGCCGCGCCGTTCCGGAGGCGGTTCCCGGGCGGCGATCAGTTTCAGGGACACCGCGCTCATCAGTGAGGAGACCGCGTCGACCCCGATCGTCCCGGCGGCTCCCAGCGCGGCGACCAGCCAGCCGGCCGTGCTCTGCCCGACCACGGTCGCGAACGCGTAGGAGGCGCCGAGCTTCCCGTTGCCGTCGACGAGTTGCCGCGCGGGCAGCAGCGACGGCAGATAACTCTGGTACGCGGGATCGAAGAGGGCGGCGAGCGAGGCGACGACGAACGCGACCACGCTCAACTGCCACAGAGTGAGGTCGCCGCACACGATGGCGACCGGCACGGATCCGAGGGCCAGTCCTTGGAACAGGCTGCACCACACCATCAACGGCCGGCGCCGGAAACGGTCGACCAGCGCGCCCGCGGGCAGCCCGGCCAGCACGTACGGTACGAATCCCATCGCCGACAGCAGGCTCACCTGAAACGCCGACGCGTGCAGCACGGAAAGCGCGATCAACGGAACCGCCAGTTGGCTAACCTGCGTGCCCGTCATATTGATCGTCTGGCCGCCCCACAGCAGCATGAAGTCCCGGTGACGCCACAAAGAGTCGGCCCGCGTCACTCCGGCTCGCCCGGCTTCAACCGTCCGCGTCCTGCGTTATTCGCGAGCCAGGCATCAAGGGATTTCGCGAAGCAGGGTAATGCAGATGAATAATCACCGGCGAGGTGCGCCGAACAGCTTGGCGCGAGCAGCTCACGCACGTCGTCCGCTGGCACGCACGGCATGATATCCGGCGTCACCGAGTCCCGGTCAACCACTTGACAGGCCGCGACCTGCGATGTTGAGTGATCGGGACCCCAACCCATGACTCCACCCGAGAGGAGGGGGAGCGACGCATGAAGAAAATAGGTGTGCACAAGTCAGAGATAAAGCAACTGGGAGGCACGTCGGCCACGGCACACGGCAGTTCTTAATTACCTAAATTAATCGGCGACTGCCGATCCGGCCCGGCAGTCGCCAAACACCGATACCGTAGATGGAGCTTTGAGGTGCCGCTTCGTCATCGCGTCATAATCGTGCCCCCGAGTTGGGATCGAGAAAGCCTCGTCGATTCCTTGGGCCTACCGAAACTCTTGACGCCGGTAATCGACGCGCATGCCGCTCTCCGCGGCCCCTACACCGCGGGCGGCGCGATCATCAGGGCGGTTGCTCCCACGGCCCTCGCCATCGCACCGGACCTGGTCGAGCGGCACGATCTGGAGATCCGCACCGTCGCACCGGAACTTCGCGCCACGGTTCCAATCGGGCGAGAGACGCTGTTCCATCAGATTCCGGACGCGGAACGCACGCGTGTCCACTCTCGCCTCCGTACGACGCGGATCGCCCACGGAATCACCGACTTTCTTCAGGAGTACCTCAGGCGGCTGAACACGGAATCCGCCGCTCTCGTCCTGGAGAACGTCGACCAGGCCGACGCGACGGACCGCGAGCTGATCGCGATACTCCTGCGGCGATTCGACCCGTCGCTACTGTCCCTGCTCCTGTGCACCAGGACATCGATCGAAGGCTGGCCGCAGGCCGAGGCCATCGAGGGGAACACCGACGCCACGCCGCTCGACGATTCGGGTGACCTCGCCGCACGCGTTGTGGCCGCCGACGGCACGTGCGACGCCCCGCGGGCGCTCCAGGCCTACGAACGACTCGAGGCGAGCCAACGAGCGCGGCTGCACGACGCCCGCGCGGACGAACTCCTCACCGGAGACTGGTCATGGCGCCTCGGCGCCATCCCGTACCACCGCGAACGCGGCACCGACCCCGACGCCGCCGGCACCGCGCTCGCCGCCGCGCAGGATCACTGTTTCGCCCTGGGCTTCCACGAGGCATGCGTCGACCTCGGCCGGCGCGGGCGGGCACGAACCGAGCCCGGGGGCGACAACTGGTGGCGGTTCACCCGGCAGATGGCGCTGTCCCTGGCACTGCTGGGCCAGGGCGACCAGAGCGAGGCGCTCTACGGGGAGGCGTGCGCGGCCTCCGCCGACCCGGCCGTGCACCGCGTCGCCGCCTATGAGATCGCGATGCTCTACACCCGCCACCACGCCCCGGAACGACACGACTACACGCGGGCGATGGCATCGATCAACGCCGCGATCGCCATCGCGTCACTGCTCCCCGACCCGCAGGATCGGGCCTTCTACGAGATCTTCTACCAGAACGGAAAAGCCCTGATCGAACTCCGGCTGGGCAACCCTGCGGGGGCGCTGCGACGCGTCGACGAGGGCATCCGGCGAATGGACAGCGAGCTGCCGCCGGACCGGCACCTGCTCGATCGATGCACCCTGCTGTCCAATCGGGCGCGCCTGCTGGCCATGCTCGGCGACACCGCGGAGGCCCTGCACGCGTACGACGCGCTGCTCGCCGTCGACCCCGACTACGCCGAATACCACTTTGACCGCGCCAATCTGCTGCACGCGGCCGGACAGGACGAAGCGGCGCTGGCCGCGTACGACACCGCGATCCGCCTCGGCCCGCCCTTCCCCGAGATGTACTTCAACCGCGCCGTCCTCCATCAGGCACGCGATGACGCCCGTAAAGCATTGCGTGATCTAGGCCGGGTCCTCGACCTCGACCCCGGATACGTCGACGCGTATGTGAACCGGGCCGGCCTGCGATCCATGATCGGAGACGATGACGGCGCGGCGGACGACATACGGACCGGCCTCTCCGTGGATCCCGGCAACCCGCACCTGATCTGTGTACGCGGCCAATTGGCGGCCGCCGCGGGTAACGTCGACCAGGCTCAAAGCGACTTCGACACGGCGCTCGCCGCAGAGCCCGGACTCGTCGCGGCACTCGCCGGCCGGGCAGCGCTGGCCGAGGCGGACGGCAACCCGACAGCCGCGGTACGGGACCTCACGCGCGCCCTGGCGGCCGGCGAAGACGCCGCACTGCTGTACAACCGCGCCGTCGCACACCGATCCGCCGGGCAACTCGCCGAGGCACGCGCCGACATCGCCCACGCGCTGACATTGGCCCCGGACGATCCGGACATCGCTCAGCTCCGGATCGAGCTCGAGTCCTCCGATTGAAGGCGCCAAGATGATCAGATGACCGACATCGCGATTCGTCCTGCCCGGCCTGAGGATCTCGAGGTTGTCGCCGAACTGCGTTGGCGGTGGGTGGAAGAGCTCTACGGCACGTCCAGCACCCCACTGGACGAATTCGTCCCCCGCTTCGTGGCCTGGGCGGAAGAGAACCGGTCATCCCATCGGTGCCTGGTCATCGCCCGCGGCGACGTGGTCATCGGCATGGCATGGCTGGTGATCGTGCAGCGCGTCCCCCACCCCCGCGCATTCGAGCGAGCCTCGGGTGACGTGCAATGCGTGTACATGCTGCCGGAAGAGCGCAACGGCGGTCTGGGAGGCCGGCTGATCGACGCGGTCCTGGCACTCGGACGCGACCTCGGACTCGAGCGCGTGACCGTCCACTCCAGCGACCAGGCGATCTCGGCCTACTCCCGCCACGGCTTCACATCGTCGCCGCGCCTGCTCCAGGCGCATGTCAGGCAGAGCGCCGGTTGACCTCGGGGCGGGGCGGCGGCCCCGCCCGCCGCCACCGCGAACGCATGGGTTGGCACCGCGACGAACTCGCCAACCGCGTCGCCTGGTCGGTATGGACGATCACGTCAGTCGAGCAGGGCCGCCGCAAGCCCCCGCCGGGCTTCGGCGAGCACGTCGACGCCTTGTTCAACCTCCCGGGCGTCATGACCGAACTGGCCAAGAGGGCGCAGAAAGATCGCACCCCTTTCGGCGATCGGCTGGAGATCGAACAACGAGCCGGCTCGATCTACGAATACGACATGCGCCTCGTTCCCGGGCTGCTCCAGACGGAGGGTTACGCCCGCGCGGTTCACCAGGCTCGTCGTCGCACCCTCTCTTCGGAGGAGATCGAGCGCCTGGTCGAGCTGCGGATGCAGCGCCAAGAAATCTTCGAACGAGAACATCCGCCGATCCTGCACGCGATCATCGACGAGGCGGTTCTGTGCCGCCGAATCGGGGACCCAGCCACCGTGCGCGAACAACTCGCCGCGCTGACCGCCCCTCGCCAAAGCGTGACTATCCAGGTCCTCCCACTCTCGGCAGGTGCGCATGAAGCGATCGGTGGCCCGTTCACGGTGATGCGCCTGCCTGACGAACCAGACGTCGCCTACTCAGACGGCTGGTCGTACGGCCAGCTCATCGACACCCCTGCAGAGGTGCTCCGAGCACAGCACGCATTCGAGGAACTCGCCGCGTTAGCGTTGCCGCCGAACCTGTCGGCAGAGATGATCGAGGCATACGCGGAGGAGGCATGACAACGATGCGAACCTGGCGGAAAAGCAGCTACAGCGCGGATGGCGACTCAAACTGCATCGAAGTAATACTCCAATGGCGTAAGGCGACATACAGCGCTCACGGCGAGACCGAGTGCGTTGAAGTCTCCGAGTGGTCCAACGAAGCAGAATTGTCGTGAGTCTCCGCTGGGGGCGGTGCCATCGCTTCCAGCGCGTTCTACTCAGGCGAGAGTTTTCCCGCCTCACGAGAAGCCCGGGACCGGCGAGATCCTGGCCGTCTGGAGCGGCAGCCGGCCCCGGGCGGCGTGTCGTTTGTCGTAAGGTGCACGGTTATGTTGCGAGGGCCGAAGGTCGAGGAGAAGTATCCGGTTCCGTTGACGATGCACCAGCTGTGGATCGTGTCGCTGTGCGCTCCGGTCAATAGAGGGTCCGAGGCGTCGCGGACGACGCTGTATCCGTTCAAGCGGATCGATGACAAGCGCGCTCGGCGGTGGCTGACCGAGAACTGGGAGATCTCCTCGCAGGGCGACGTGGTCGAGTCGCTGAGCGGCCTGGCCGAGCGCGGCTACCGGGCGCAGATCGCCGAGCGGTTCGGGCTGTCGCCGCTGGCCTGGGATGTGGCGCTGTACGTGGACGTCGTCCGGAACGCGTTCGCCGCTGGCTACCTGGACGAGGGCGAGGCGTGGCAGTTGCTGTGGAACGTCGTGCGGCCGACCGCGGCGGCGTACGGGTCGTGGAAGGAGTACGCGGACGACTACCTTCTCGGCCGGATCGTCTGGATGGGCATGCTGCGCGGCACGCCGGACGAGGACTTCCCGGCGCCGCAGGAGGTGTCGGACAAGCACATCCAGACGCTCCTCGAAGCACCGGACAGCCCGTGGAACACGGTGCCCTGGCCCGCGATCGGCGAGCCCGACCGGCACCGTGCTTAGGGCGGCGGGTTGTCCGCGTCGGGGATCCATGGCGAGGATGGCGCCGTGATCGAGATACGTACGGTGCACACCGGGGAACTGGACGCCGCCGTCCTCAAGACGGTGCGGGCCCTCCTCTACGACGTCTTCGAGGGTGATTTCGACGATCAAGACTGGGATCACGCCCTGGGCGGGATGCACGTCCTGGCGTGGGAGGACGCCGAGCTGGTCGGGCACGCGGCCCTGGTCCAGCGGCGGGTGCTGCACGGCGGGCGGGCGCTGCGAACCGGCTACGTGGAAGCCGTCGGAGTGCGCGCCGACCGGCGCCGCCGGGGATACGCCGCCGCCCTGATGGACCCCCTCGAACGGATCCTGCGTGGCGCCTACGAGCTGGGGGCGCTCGGCGCCTCCCACGAGGCCGTGTCCTTCTACCGGGCGCGCGGCTGGACGCCGTGGCAGGGACCGACCTCGGTGCTCACGCCGACCGGCGTTGAACGTACCGAGGACGAGGACGGCTCCGTCCACGTCCTTCCGCTGGCGGCGCCGCTGGACCTGGCCGGCGAGCTCGTCTGCGATTGGCGGGAGGGAGCCGTCTGGTGATCGCCGAGGTGAACGGCCCTATGCCGTCGTCGCCGTTTCGGGGCGGGCGTCGGTGGTGCGGGCGGTGACCGCGGCACGTGAGCGGCTCACCAGCGAGTCGACGGCCCAGACACCGGGGCCGAAGACCGCGATCAGGAGGAACGCCCAGCAGAACATCGCGGCCGGCTCGCCGCCGTTCTGCAGCGGGATGATCCCCTTCTCCACGTGGACGGTGAAGTAGGCGTACGCCATCGAGCCGGACGCGAGGACCGCGGCGGGACGGGTCAGCAGGCCGATGAGGACGAGGGCGCCGCAGATCAACTGGATGAGGGCGGCGTACCAACCGGGCCAGGTGCCGACCGCGATGGAGTGACCGTTCCCGTGGCTTCCGCCGAAGACGCCGAACAGCGAGGCCATGCCGTGGAAGACGAACAGCAGGCCGACCACGATACGGAACAGGGACAGCACCGGGCCGCCGAGCCGATCTATGTTCATGAGAGCACCCTCCGGTTGACGTCCGATCGCGCGGTCAGAATGGGCTCTGACAAGTGAACTGTCAATAAGTCATCACGATTGACAATATTGAGGTCGCGTTGACCAGCGACTCTGTCGGCTGTCAGGTGGCCGATCCTGAAAGGAGGGTGAACGTGCCGTCTCGCGGACGGATCGAGCCCCGGCGGAGCGGACCGCCGGGGCTCGCGGAGGTCACTCCGGCTTGACGAGCGGGAAGAGGATCGTTTCGCGGATGTTCTTGCCGGTGAAGGCCATGATCATCCGGTCGATGCCGATGCCGACGCCGCCCGTGGGGGGCATGGCGTACTCCAGGGCCCGCAGGAAGTCCTCGTCGAGCTGCATGGCCTCCGGGTCGCCGCCCGCGGCCAGCAGCGACTGCTCGGTCAGCCGGCGGCGCTGCTCGATCGGGTCGATCAGCTCGGAGTAACCCGTGCCCAGCTCGGTGCCGAAGCCGATCAGGTCCCACTTCTCGGTGAGCAGCGGGTTGTCGCGGTGGGTGCGGGCGAGCGGCGAGGTCTCCAGGGGGTAGTCGCGCACGAACGTCGGCTGGACGAGGGTGTGCTCGACCAGCGCCTCGAACAGCTCCTGGACGAGCTTGCCCTGCCCCCACTTGGGGTCGAACTCCAGGCCGCGCTGCTCGCAGATCTTCCGGACGTCCTCGATCGGCGTCTCGGTGGTGATCTCCTCGCCGACCGCGTCGGACACCGAGCCGTACAGGGTGACCTGCGGCCACTCGTCGCCCGCGAGGTCGATCTCCTCGCCCTTGTGGACGACGACGGTCGTGCCGAGCGCGGCGACCACCGCGGCCTGGTACAGCTCGCGGGTGAGGGTGGCGATCGTGTCGTAGTCGCCGTACGCCTCGTACGCCTCGAGCATCGTGAACTCGGGGTTGTGCGTGGAGTCCGCGCCCTCGTTGCGGAAGTTGCGGTTGATCTCGAAGACCTTCTCGATGCCGCCGACGACGAGCCGCTTGAGGTACAGCTCGATCGCGATCCGCAGGTAGAGGTCCATGTCGTACGCGTTGATGTGCGTGACGAACGGACGAGCCGTCGCGCCGCCGTGGATCGGCTGCAGCATCGGCGTCTCGACCTCGAGGAACTCGCGGCCGGTGAGGTACTCACGGATCGCCCGGACCGTGTCGCTGCGCAGCCGGGCCATCCGCCGCGCGTCGTCGTTGACGATCAGGTCGACGTAGCGGAGGCGTACGCGCTGCTCGGGGTCGGTCAGGCCGGCGTGCTTCTCCGGGAGCGGGCGCAGCGACTTGGACGTCAGCGCGAACCGGTCGGCCATGATGGACAGCTCGCCGCGCCGCGACGTGATGACCTCACCCTCGACGCCGACGTGGTCACCGAGGTCGATGTCGCGCTTCCAGGATTCGAGGGCCTCCTCGCCGACGTTGGCGAGGGAGAGCATGACCTGGATGTCGCCGCTGCCGTCGCGGATCGTGGCGAAGCAGAGCTTGCCGGTGTTGCGGGCCAGGATGACGCGGCCGGTGACGCCGACCTTCTCCCCGGTCGACGCGCCCGGCTCGAGGTCGGGGTATTTCGCGCGGACCTCCGCGATCGTCGCGGTGCGCGGGAACCCGAGGGGGTAGGGGTCCACGCCGTTCGCGCGCAACCGGTCCACCTTCTCGCGGCGGACCCGCATCTGCTCCGGAAGATCGTCGTACGACTCGCTCACGGCTAAGAAGGCTACCGGTCCGGCGCACCCACCTCGGCCGCCGGACCGGCCTCCGGCGCATCCATCTCGGCGTCTCCGCCGGACCGGCGCTCAGGCGGAGACGCCGATGTTGCGCTCGTAGACCAGGCGCAGGCCGATGAGCGTGAGCCACGGCTCGTACACGTCGATGCTGCGGGCCTCGTCGAGGACGAGCGGGGCCAGACCGCCCGTCGCGACGACGGTCACCTGCTCCGGGTCGTCGGCCAGTTCCTCCGACATGCGGCGCACCACGCCGTCGACCTGGCCGGCGAAGCCGTAGATGATGCCCGACTGCAGCGCCTCGACCGTGCTCTTTCCGATGACGCTGCGGGGGCGTACGAGCTCCACCTTGTGCAGTTGTGCGCCGCGGGCGGACAGCGCGTCCACGGAGATCTCGATGCCGGGGGCGATGGCGCCGCCGATGTACTCGCCCTTGGCCGAGACGGCGTCGAACGTCGTCGCGGTGCCGAAGTCGACGACGATCGCGGGGCCGCCGTGCAGGTGGTTCGCGGCCAGCGCGTTGATGATCCGGTCGGAGCCGACCTCTTTGGGGTTGTCCATGCGGATCGGCACGCCGGTCTTGACGCCGGGCTCGACGATGACGGCGGTGACGTCGCCGTAGTAGCGACGGCACATCTCCCGCATCTCGTGCAGGACGGAGGGGACCGTGGAGCACAGGGCGATGCCGCTGATGTCGGTCTCGGCCAGCAGCGGGCTCTGCGCGACGAGGCCCTGCAGGACGACGGCGATCTCGTCGGCGGTGCGCCGCGAATCGGTGTTGATCCGCCAGTGCTCGATGACCTCCTCCCCTTCGAAGAGGCCCAGCACCGTGTGGGTGTTGCCGACGTCGATCGTGAGCAGCATCAGGTCCCCGCTGTCGTGAGGTCAAGGCCGATGTCGAGCGCCTTCGCCGAGTGGGTAAGCGCTCCCACGGCAAGGTAGTCGACTCCGGTCTCGGCCACAGCGCGGGCCCCGTCCAAAGTGAGGCCGCCGCTGGCCTCCAGCTCGGCCCGGCCCGCGGTCAGGCGTACGGCCTCGGTCATCTCGGCGACGCTCATGTTGTCCAGCAGGATGGATCGCGCCCCGGCGGCCAGCGCCTCGCGTACCTGGTCGAGGGTGTCGCATTCGACCTGGACGTGCAGGCCAGGGGCGGTCACGGCGGTGAACGCGGCGGTCACCGACCCGGCGGCCGCCACGTGGTTGTCCTTGATCAGGGCCGCGTCCGCGAGGGACATGCGGTGGTTCACGCCGCCGCCGCGGCGCACGGCGTACTTCTGCAGCGCCCGCAGCCCCGGCAGTGTCTTGCGGGTGTCCCGGACCCGGGCGTCGGTGTGCGCGATCGCGTCCGCCCACTGCCGGGTGAGGGTGGCGACGCCGGACAGGTGGGTGAGGAAGTTCAGCGCGGTGCGCTCGGCGCGCAGCAGCGGCACGAGCGGGCCCTCGACGGTGAGCAGGACGTCTCCGGGGGCGACCCGGGAGCCGTCCTCGACGCGGGTCACGACCTTGAGGTCGCCGCCGGTCTCCAGGAAGTAGTCGACCGCGGTGACCGAGGCGAAGACGAGTTCGGCGACGGGGAGCCCGGCGACGACGCCGGGCTGCCGGGCCACCATGTCGGCGCGGCCCGTCGCGGTGTAGCCGAAGATCGGCTCGCTGGTGACGTCCTTCCCGCCGTCCTCGGCCAGGGCCGTACGGACGAGGCCGTCCACAGCCTGTGGATCGAGTCCGGCGGCGCGCAGTCTCGTCTCCAGCTCGGCGTTCATGCGGCCTCCTTCGTCGGAGGAGTGACCGTGGCGTGCTGTGCTCTCGATTCGCTCGCTCCGCTCGCTCATGACAGCTCCTGGGGGTCGTAGCTCGTGGTGAGGGTTCCGTCGTCGGCGAGGGTCGACACCAGGTGACCCCGCCAGGTCTCGTCGGCGTCGGGGAAGTCCTCCCGCCAGTGGCTGCCCCGAGTCTCCTCCCGGCGCCGTGCCGCCGCCACGATCAGGGAGGCGACGGTGTGCAGGTTGGTCGCCTCCCACGCCTCCGTACACGGCTTGTCGGTCGTCCGGCCCGAGAGGGCGGCAAGCTGGTCGGCGGCCCGCTCCAGACCTGGACCGTTCCGCAGCACGCCCGCGTCCGCCGTCATGATGCGCTGCACCTCGGCGTGCACGCTCGGGTCGAGCAACCGCGCCTCCGGGAGGTCGCCGCGCGCCGCCGCCACGGGGGCTTCGCCGGCGAGGTCGCCGGGCAGCACCTCGGCGATCCGCTGCCCGTAGACCAGACCCTCGAGGAGGGAGTTGGACGCGAGCCGGTTCGCGCCGTGCACGCCGGTGCAGGCCACCTCGCCGCAGGCGTACAGGCCCGGGACGGTGGTACGGCCCCACAGGTCCGTCCGGACGCCGCCGCTGGAGAAGTGGGCGGAGGGACGGACCGGGATCGGCTCGGTCACCGGGTCGATGCCGTGCTCCTCGCACACCGCGAGGATCGTCGGGAAACGCGTCGCCCAGATGCGGGGCCCGAGGTTCCGGCCGTCGAGGAACGCGCACGGGTCGCCGGTCTCCCGCATCATCGTCATGATCCCCTTGGCGACGACGTCACGCGGGGCGAGGTCGGCCAGGGGATGCCGCCCGACCATGAACCGGTCCCCCCGCTCGTCGATGAGGAACGCGCCCTCGCCCCGGACGGCCTCGGAGATCAGCGGCTGCCGGCCCTTCGCACCCGGTCCCAGCCACAGCGGGGTGGGATGGAACTGCACGAACTCCAGGTCCGCGACGGCGGCGCCGGCGCGCAGCGCGAGCGCGACTCCGTCGCCGGTGGACACCTCCGGGTTGGTGGTGGCCTGGAAGACCTGGCCGAGCCCGCCGGTCGCGAGGATCACCGCGCGGGCGTGGACCGCTCCAACACCGTCGCGGCGTCCCTCCCCCATGACGTGCAGCGTCACGCCGGCGGCCCGGCCGCCCTCCATCAGCAGGTCGAGCACGAGAGCGTGTTCGATCACCTCGATGCCCTGGTCCTTGGCGGCCGCCAGCAGCGCACGGCTGATCTCCGCGCCGGTGGCGTCCCCGCCCGCGTGGGCGATGCGGCGCTTGAGGTGCCCGCCCTCGCGGGCCAGCGCGATGCCCCCGTCGTCGTTCTGGTCGAACTCGGCGCCGAGCTCCATCAGCCGCCGCACCGCGTCCGGGCCCTCGGTCACGAGCACGCGTACGGCCTCGGGGTCGCACAGGCCGACACCGGCGGTGAGCGTGTCCTGGAGGTGCTCCTCCGGGGAGTCGTCCGGGTGAAGGGCCGCCGCGATGCCTCCCTGCGCCCATCGGGTGGACCCGTCGTCGAGCAGCGCCTTGGTGACGAGCAGCACTCGTCCTGCCGTACGGGCCCGCAGCGCCGTCACGAGTCCGGCGATGCCGGAGCCGATCACGACGATGTCGGCGTCAGTGGTCCAGCCGGGTTCGGGGGCGGTGAGGCGTCGAGGGATCATGAGCCCTCCTCCTGAGGCGAGTTCTCGTCAGATTGACTATAACCGCTCGCCCCCAATGTCCCATTCCTCCGGGTCCGCTATCTCCACCAGGGTGTCGTGCCGCTCAGATCGCGCTCGACGTTGGTGACGCTGGGAGGTGACGGCCGTCCTGCCACTGCCTGGCGGTGTACGCTCGCCGTCGTGATCAGCCGGGTCGTCATCGCCGATGACCAGGATGACGTCCGCAGCGGATTCCGGATGATCCTGAACGCTCAGCCTGACATCCGGGTCGTCGGGGAGGCCGCCGACGGCATCGCCGCCGTCGAACTGTCCCGGCGGGAGCGTCCCGATGTGGTGCTGACCGACATCCGGATGCCCGGCCGGGACGGCCTGGAAGTCACCCGGCTCCTGGCAGGCCCGGACGTACGCGACCCGCTTCCGGTGGTCGTCGTCACCACCTTCGACCTCGACGAGTACGTCCACGCGGCCCTGCGCGCCGGAGCCTGCGGCTTCCTGCGCAAGAGGTCCGGCCCCGCCCTGCTCGTCGAGGGCGTCCGCGCCGCGGCCGAGGGCAACGCCCTCATCAGCCCGGCGATCACCGTACGCCTCCTCGACCACTTCGCGACCCGTCGCCCGCCCGCGCCGGTGACGGAGCCGCGGCTGACCCAGCGCGAGGCGGAGGTTCTACTGCTGATCGCCCGCGGCCGTACCAATGCCGAGATCGCCGCCGAACTGTTCATCACACCCGGCACCGCTAAAACGCACGTCGCGAACCTCCATCGCAAACTCGGCCTCCGCAACCGAGTAGAGATCGCCGCGTGGGCCTCGGAGAACGGCCACGTCACCCCCGGCTCGTAGTCCCATTCCCCGCAGGGAATTGTGGACGCCCTACGGCGGCCGTGAACATCGTCGGCATGGACATCGGTGTGCTGCTGCCGACCGGAAGCGCCCAGTGGGGCCCGGACGGCGCCCCCCGCGACCTCGTCGCCTTCGGCGTCCACGCCGAGCGCTCGGGGTTCTCCTCGCTCTTCGTCAACGACTCCCTGATCAGCCCGCGCATCGAGGCGCTGACCATGCTCGCCGCGCTCGCCCCGGCCACCGAGCGCGTGACGCTGGGGACCGGCGCGCTGCTGCCGTTCCTGCGCCGCCCGATCCAGGCCGCGCAGCAACTGGCGTCGATCGACCTGCTGTCCGGCGGCCGGCTGACGGTGGCGGTCGGCGCGGGCTTCCCCGGCCGCTTCGGACGGCCCTTCTACACCCTGTCGGAGGTGCCATGGGAACGGCGCTTCGCGCGGCTGGACGAGACCGTGACCCTCTGGCGCGACCTGTGGAACGGAGCGACCTCCTTCCACGGCGAGATCCTCCGATTCGACGACATCCCGCCCGCGACCATGCCCCGCACCGGTACGTCGCCGCGGGAGCGCGCCACCTCGTCATCCGCCTCGGCGCCCTGGACCTGCGCGCCCAGCGAGACCAGCTCGACCGGATCGCCGCCCTGCTCCCCGAGCTACGGGCAAGGGCGGATCAAGGCTGAGCCTCGCGAAATTCGGTGGTGCCCGGGCGCCCAGGGTGCCAGGATGCGCGGCATGGCCGCTCCGGAGGGCTTCGACTACACGATCCGCGCGGACGGCTCAGTGCTCATCGAGCACCGGGGCCGCGCCGCGACGACCGTGCGCGGCGAACGCGCGGCGGCGTTCCTGAGCGAGGTCGAGCTGGGCGACCCGCAGGAGGTCATGGCGCGCTGGACCGGCAACTACCGGCGCGGCAACGAGCGCGCCGCGAAGAACCACCCGCGCAACGCCCATCGCTGAGCGCCGCTGAACGTCACGCCTCGGATCGGCCCTGAGGATCGCGGCCGGGCGTTCCGGTCAGCGCCTCGATGCAGGGGCGCAGCAGTCGCGTGATCTGCTCCGGCGTCGCGTCGCGCAGCGGGCCGAGCCCGATGAGGTTCCGCCCCGTGGACACGCCGAACAGGATGGCCAGGATGAGCGCGGACCGCAGCTCGGCCTCCTCGCCTGGCAGGACGGCGCTCGCCTGCTCGACCTGCCGGGTCATCGCGTCCCGCATCCGCTCGGTCGCCTCGGGGTGGGTGAAGGTCGAGCGGAGGAGCGGCAGCGACGTCTGCGGGAGCTCGCTCAGCTTCACTCCGACGATGGACAACAGCAGCTCGGTGAGCTGCACGGGGTCGTCCGGCAGCTCCTCGTCCGGCGGCACCTCGACGGCACGGCGGAACAGCTCCTTCTTGTCGCCGAAGTACTGCATGACGAGCGCGGGGTCCACGCCGGACCCACCGGCGACCGCCCGGATCGTCGTGCGGTCGTAGCCGACCTCGGCGAATCGCTCGCGGGCGGCGGCGAGGATCCGCGCCTCCGTGCGCCGTCTCCGCTCCGCCCGCGTCATCGGCTGGTTCGCGTCTTCCACGACCTGACTCTACAGGCGTTGACCGGATACTCGATTTCACTCTACGCTCGTTGAGCCTCAACGAACGTTGAGCGAATGGAGGTATTCGCATGCCCACATCCACCGGCCCCCTGCAGGTCTTCGAACGCTTCCGGGACAGAGTCCTCGCGGGCGAATGGGGAGCATGGACCGACCACTCCGACGACATCACGATCGAGCTGCCCTGTGCGCCCCCGGGAAGTCCCCGGCGCTTCCACGGCGGCGCGGAGTTCGCCGCCCACACCGAGGCGAGCCGCGCGGCGATGCCCGTACGGTTCGAGGAGTTCCGCGACGTCGTGGTGCACGAGACCACCGACCCGGAGGTCATCGTCGTGGAGTACACGATGGCCGGCACGGTCACGACCACCGGCCGCTCCGCCTCCGCCCCGTTCGTTCTCGTCCTGCGGGTCCGCGACGGCCGCGTGCTGCTGTGGCGCGAGTATCAGAACGTCCTTGCCATCGCCGAGGCCCTCGGGACGGTGGACGCTCTCCTCGCCGGCGTCGGCGGTCGCCCCGTCCCTCCGGAGCCGGCGAACAGTCCCGCGCCCGCGCCGGGCGCGACGTCCAGGCCGGGCATAGCGTCCGGGCCGGGCACGGAGTCCGGGCCGGGCGCAGCGGTCTACGACCGCATACGGCGGGCGGTGCTCGACGGGTCGCCCGACGACTACGCCGACCTGTACGCGGCGGACGCGGTCCTGAAGTTCCCGTTCACCGCGCCCGGTTTTCCGCGCTCCCTGCACGGTCGGGAGGAGATCCGCGCGCACCTGCGCGCCGCCTTCGGGCGGGCGGTGCGGATCGAGGAGTTCCGCGACGTCGTCGTGCACGAGACCACCGACCCGGACGTGATCGTCGCCGAGCACGCGATCGTCGGGGCGGCGACCGCGAGCGGCCTACCGTGCTCGATCGCGAACCTCCTCGTACTCACGATCCGCGACGGCCACATCGTCCACCAGCGCGACTACCTGGACGTCCTCGGCGCAGCCGTCGCGGCCGGCCGCCTTCCGGCGTCGCGCTGACCGATCTCGGACGGGGTCAGGCGGGGACGTCCTCCACGGCGTCGCCGCGGACGGTCGTCGTGTCCGGGACCGGTTCGGCGGGGTCGGTGCCCAGGTCGATGATGCGGTTGTCGCGGTCGACGTGGACGACGCGCGGCTGGAACGACCGGGCATCCGCGTCGGCCATCGTGCCGTAGCTAATGATGATCACCAGGTCGCCGGGGTGCACCAGGTGCGCGGCGGCGCCGTTGATGCCGATCACGCCGCTGCCGCGCGGGCCGGTGATGACGTAGGTCTCCAGGCGGGCGCCGTTGTCGATGTCGACGATCTGGACCTGCTCGCCGGGCAGCAGGTCCGCCGCCTCCATGAGGTCCTCGTCGATCGTCAGCGAGCCGACGTAGTGCAGGTCGGCCTGCGTCACCGTGGCACGGTGGATCTTCGATTTGAACATCGTGCGGAACATCGCGGCACTCCCGAACCTAGGCTCCCTGCCTGCGCTTTCTGCAAGTCAAGGGCGATTCGCTCACCCTACAAGGCCGTCGGCGGCTCCTCGTTCCGGGCCGCGGCCGACGGGCGGAAGAGGGGGCGTCACTCCGCGGGGCCGAAGTGGAGGGAGACGTTGTCGATCAGGTGGGTGGTGCCGACCCGGCCGGCGACGGCGAGGACGGCAGGACCGGTGTGGGCGTCGTCGACCTCCTGGAACGTCTCCGGGTCGACGAGCACGAGGTAGTCGAGGTCGAACGGCGGGTCGCTCGCGATCGCCCCGTCGAGTACGGTCCGCGCCGCGCGTACGACCTTGGCGGGGCCGTCGTCGACCGCGTCCGCGCCCGCGCGCAGGGCCATGGACAGCGACACGGCGGTGAGGCGCTCGGCCGGGGACAGGTAACGGTTGCGGCTGGAGAGCGCGAGCCCGTCCTCCTCACGCACGGTCGGGGAGCCGACGATGCGGACGGGGACGTTCAGGTCGGCGACCATCCGGCGGATCATCGCGAGCTGCTGGGCGTCCTTCTCACCGAAGACGGCGAAGTCCGGGCGGACGAGGTTGAACAGCTTGAGGACGACGGTGAGCACGCCGTCGAAGTGGCCCGGGCGGCAGGCGCCCTCCACGATCGTGCCCATCTGGCCGGAGTCGACCGTGACCCGGGCGCCGAGCGCGGTGGGCGGGTAGATGACGTCGACCGTGGGCGCGAAGATCAGGTCGACGCCCTCCGCGGCGCACACCTCGATGTCGTCGGGGAGCGTCCGGGGGTACCGGTCGAGGTCCTCGTTCGGCCCGAACTGCAGCGGGTTGACGAAGATGCTCACCGCGACGACGTCGGCGACCTCGCGGGCCCGGTGCAGCAGCGACCGGTGGCCCTCGTGCAACGCTCCCATGGTCGGCACGAGCGCCACGGTCCCGTGCAGGGAGGCCCGGGCGGCGGAGAGTTCCTCACGTGTGCGAGCGATGACGGGTGTCATGGCCGGTTCCCCTCGGTGTCTTCGCCACGGCCGCCCGCGAGGACGTCGAGCAGTCGCTCGGCGTCCTCCGCGCGGAGCAGCCCGGCGGCCAGCGCGCGGTCGGCGGTGAGCCGGGCCAGCGCGACGTACGCGCCCAGTGCCTCGGGCGAGACGCGGGTGAGTTCGGTGACGTGCTCGGCGACCGTGCCGGCGTCGCCGCGGACCACGGGCCCGGTCAGGCCTCGCACGCCGAGCCGTAGGGCGTTGTCGAGCGCGGCGCCGAGCAAGGGCCCGAGCATCCGGCCGGGCTCCTCGACGCCCGCCCGCGTCAGCAGGTCCATCGACTCGGCCACGAGAGTGACGAGGTGGTTCGCGCCGCCGGCGAGCGCCGCGTGGTAGAGCGCGCGCCGCTCCTCGGGGATCCAGACGGGGTCGCCTCCCATCTCGACGACGAGGGCCTCGGCGACGGGGCGCAGCGGCTCGGGCGAGGTCACGCCGAAGCAGATGCCGGCCAGCCGATCGACGTCGTCGGGCCGTCCGGTGAAGGTCATCACCGGGTGGAGGGCGAGCGGGAGAGCGCCGGCGCGCGTGGCGGGGTCGAGGACGCGGACGCCGTACCGGCCGCTCGTGTGCGCCAGCAGCTTGCCCTCGACCTTGACGTCGGTGGCGACCAGCCCCGCGATCAGCGGCGGGAGCGCGTCGTCGGGAACGGCGAGGAGGACCAGGTCGGCGGCGGCGACGACGTCCGGGACGGGACGGAGCGGAACGCCGGGGAGTCGCGCCCGCGCGCGTTCGTGCGAGGCATCGGAGACGCCGGCGGCGGCCACGACCGTGTGGCCGGCAAGGGTGAGTGCGTGGCCGAGGGCCGAGCCGACGCGGCCGACTCCGACCACGCCGACGGCCAGCCGTCCCGGCCGGTCGTGGGACGCGGTCATCCGGCCTCCGTCCGCAGAGGCATGGAGAGGGGTAGTAGCCGACTTCGCTCGGTCATGGTCGTTCCAGTCCTTTACGGGTACCGGACGGTGCCGCCACAGACTACCTTCGGCCGGAATCGACAAAGCGCACCGGCCCGCCCGGTGGCACTGCGGGCGGGCCGGAGCACGCTTGCTCGGGGGTCAGCGGGTCAGGACGACGACCACCCGTTGTGGCGGTGGCACGGCGGCCGGTGCCGACGGTGGCAGGGCGGGCGGTAGTAGGGCGGGCGGTGGTAGTGGCCGCCGCCGACCGAGGCGCCGCCCTTGCAGCCGGCGCCCGCGATGCCGAGGACGGAGACGGCGTTGCCGCACACGTTGATCGGGGCCGTGATCGGCACGATGACCTGGTTTCCGGACAGGACGCCTCCCTCGCCGCTCGTGCCGATGATCCCGGCGTTGGCGGGGGCGGCGAACAGCAGCGCGCCGGTGACGGCCGCTGCGGCCACCCCGGCCGCGGTGAGCTTCTTGAGCACCTGAATTCCTCCCGTACTTCGGTTCACAGCCGCCCCGAAGGGCGGCCGGTACGTACGGTAGTTATCCAGATACTCCTAGGTAATAGTAAGCGGATCTACCTGGGCGTAATCGCATCGTTACAATAAGTGACTGCATTGTCGCCGTCTGTCGACATTGACCGCCTCTACTCGGCGGCCAGCGACTCGACGATCGACGTCCGCGCGGCCCGCCTTCCGGGCATGATCGCCGCGACCACGCCGGCGACGGCCGCCAGGACGAGGAACAGGACGATCCGGCCGATCGGCAGACCGAGCACCGCGTTGTCGATGGCGGCGGAGATCGCGACCCAGCCGAGCGCCGCGCCGAGCACCACGCCGATGAGCGCGCCGATCACCGAGATGATCAGGGCCTCCAGCGACAGCATCCGGCGCAGCCCCCTCCGGGTCAGGCCCAGCGCCCGCAGCAGCGCCGACTCCCGGGTCCGCTCCACCACCGACAGGGTCAGGGTGTTCGCGATGCCGATCAGCGAGATGACGATCGCCAGCGCGAGCAGGGCCGCGACGATCAGGAACACCTGGTCCAGGGCGTCCGACAGCTGATTCTTGATGTCGGCCGCGGAGGCCACCCGCACGATCGGGTAGTCCTTGAGTGCCGTATCGACGGCCGCGCGCGAGGTGGTCGCCGACACCCCCTTCTTCGCGATCAGGAAGACCCGGTCCGGGTCCTTCGAGCCGAACGACCGCGTGAAGTCCGTCTCGTCGAGCAGGATGTCCGGGAGGATGGACTCGCCCGACACGATCGCAACCACGCGCAGCGTCGCGGTGCCCTGGCGGGTCTGCAGGGACACCGTCCCGCCGACCCGCGCGCCGAGCCCGCGCGCCTGGTCCTGGTGCAGCACCACGGCGCCCGGTCGCAGGTCGGCCAGCGAGCCGGAGGCGACCGTCGGCTTGAGATCACGGCCGAGGTAGCGCTGGGTCATCGACCCGACGTCCCCGTCCTGCCCGTTCACCTTGGCGGACGCCGTGTGGACCTCGATGACGGCCGAGAAGTCCGGCTGGGCGCGCAGCCGCGCGACCGCGCCGCCGGGGATCGGCCGGTCCTCGCTCGCCTGCGTGCTCGCCTGCGCGCTCAGCTGGTAGTCGACCGGGTACTGGTGGGTGAGGCTGTGGTCCGCCGTCGACCGTACGGACGCCAGCGCCACCGAGAACATCGTCATCAGCGTGACGCCCACCGTCAGCGCCACCGTGGTGACCGCCGCGCGCTTGGGATTGCGCCGGGAGTTCGCCAGGGCGAGGCGGCCGGGCACCCCGAAGATCCGCGCGGGCAGCCCCCCGACGATCCCGCTCAGCGCCCGTACGAGCAGCGGACTGAGCGCGACGACGCCCAGGAAGACCAGCGCGCCCGCCACCATGACCATGAGGAATGGGCCCTGCCCCGGTTTGGTGGTCAGCGCGAGGGTGGCCACCCCGGTTCCGGCCGCGGTGAGCAGCGCACCGACGATGATGCGGATGATTCCGGCCCGTCCCCGCACCGGCCCCTCCGACTGGGTACGGAGCGCGGCGACCGGCGGCACGCGCGTCGCCGCGCGGGCCGGCATCAGGGCCGACAGCACGGTCACGGCGAGGCCCACCGGGATGCCGACGAGGAACGGGGTGGCCGAGACGACCAGCGAGCCGCCCGCCATGCCGGTCCCGGAGTTGAAGACGAGGGCCGCGCCGTACCCGAGCCCGATTCCGACGATCACGCCGAGGACCGAGGCCAGCAGGCCGACGACCGCCGACTCGATCAGGACGCCCCGGAAGACCTGGCCCCTGGTCGCGCCGACGCAGCGCAGCAGCGCCATCTCCCGCGTCCGCTGGGCGATGAGGATGTTGAAGGTGTTGTAGATGACGAGGGCGGCCACGAACAGCGCGACGAACGCGAAGGCCAGGAAGAACGTCGCGATCTGGTTGACGTCCAGGCCGGATCGGGCGGCGAGCCGCTTGGCGAGCCCGTGGCTCGTCACCGTGATGAACGACGATCCGGCCGCCTGGGCGACGGCGGTGCGCAGTCCCTCCGCGGAGACGCCGGGGGCGGCCTTGACGTCGACCTCGACGTAACCGCGCTCGCCGGTCATCTCGGCGGCGACCGGTTTGGTGAAGCCGACGGCGCCGCGGAAGCCGATCTCCTGGTCGACGCCCACGTCGACCAGTCCGGTCACCGTGAACGTGTGCGGGACGCTCTTCTTGTCCAGCACCCGGATCGTGTCGCCGACGTGGTAGCCCGTGTGCGCGGCCACCGTCTTCTCCAGGACGGCCTCGCCCGGGCCGGCCGGAGCGCGGCCCTTCTCGATCGTGTAGCGGGCCAGTTCCCCGGTGGCCATCGACATGCCCACCGTCGGCGTGTCGCCGTACACCCGGCCGTTCTTGCCGAGGAGCGGGGCGTCGCCGCGTACCTGCCCCTGGGCGTCCTCGACGCCCTGAACGGCGCGGATCGCGCCCAGCGTCGCCTCCGGGACCTTCTTGTCGCCGTCTGCGAGGACGGCCACCGAGACTTTGTCGGCGGAGGCGGTGAACTGCCGGTCGAACCCGGCCTTCATCGTGTCGGTGAGTACGAACGTGCCCGCGACGAAGCCCACGCCGAGCGTGATGGCGAGGGCGGTGAGCATGAGGCGCAGCAGGTGCGAGCGGAGGCCCGCCAGTGTCGTCTTCAGCATCTCAGGACTCCAGCCTCTTCAGCGCGTCCAGGACGCTGTCCGGGGTCGGGCCGTACAGCTCGGAGGTGATCCGCCCGTCCCGCAGGAACACCACGCGGTCGGCGTACGAGGCCGCCACCGGGTCGTGGGTGACCATGACGATCGTCTGCCCCATCTCCCGCACCGAGGAGCGCAGGAACGACAGGACCTCGGCCCCGGACTTGGAATCGAGGTTCCCCGTCGGCTCGTCCGCGAAGATCACCTCGGGCCGGCTGACGAGCGCCCGCGCGCACGCCACGCGCTGCTGCTGGCCGCCGGACAGCTCGCTGGGCCGGTGGCTCAGGCGCGGCCGCAGCCCGACGGTGTCGACGACCTGGTCGAACCATCGGCGGTCCGGGGTACGGCCCGACAGTTCGAGCGGGAGCAGGATGTTCTGCTCGGCGGTCAGCGTGGGCAGCAGGTTGAACGCCTGGAAGATGAAGCCGACCCGGTCGCGGCGGAGCAGCGTGAGCTGCTTGTCCGACAGCCGGGTGACCTCCACGTCGCCGATGCGGATCGTGCCCTGGTTCACGGTGTCCAGGCCCGCCAGGCAGTGCATGAGGGTGGACTTGCCGGACCCGGACGGACCCATGATCGCGGTGAAGGCGCCGCGGGCGAACCCCACGCTCACCCCGTGCAGGGCGCGGACGGCGGCCTCTCCGGAGCCGTACTCCTTGACCACGTTCTCGGCCAGGACGGCGGGTGGTGCGCCTACGACGGTGCTTGTCACGGATGACTCCTCGGTCACGGAAGGATTGCCGTGACCGAAGTTAGATTTCGGGCGCCGATCCGCCATCGGCCCGCAGGAGAGCGTTCGGTCAGCTTTCTCGGTGACATGTCCGCCGGTTGTCAGACCTGGGTCGTACGGCGGCGTCACACCGCAGGGCTGCTCAATCGGAGGTGCCGCGTGGACCAGACCGGTCTCGCCCGGCTCACGCGGCGGGATCGCCCGCCAGGGTCGCTCAGTCGGACGTGCCGCTGTGGACCAGGCCGGTCTCGTACGCGAACACGACCGCCTGGACCCGGTCGCGCAGCTCCAGCTTCATGAGAATCCGCCCGACGTGCGTCTTGACCGTCGCCTCGGAGACGTAGAGACGGCTCGCGATCTCGCCGTTGGACAGGCCCTTGGCGACGAGGTGGAGCACCTCGCGTTCGCGGGCGGTCAGCGTGTCGAGCCTGCCGTCCGGCGCCGGCTCCTCGGCCGGCAGGTGCGGTACGAAGCGGTCGATCAGGCGACGCGTCGTGCTGGGCGCGACGACCGCGTCGCCGCTGCACACGGCGTGGATGGCCTCGATCAGCTGGGTCGGCCCGGCGTCCTTGAGCAGGAACCCGGCCGCCCCGGCCTTCAGCGCCGCGAAGGCGTACTCGTCCAGGTCGAACGTGGTCAGGATGATCACCTTGGGGGCGTCCGGCAGCGCGCAGATCCGCCGGGTCGCCTCGATGCCGTCCATGCGCGGCATGCGCACGTCCATGAGCACCACGTCCGCCGTGGTGTGCCGGAGGACGTGCAGGGCCTGCTCGCCGTCGCCGGCCTCACCGGCGACCTCCAGGTCCTGCTGCGCGTCGAGCACCATGCGGAATCCCGCGCGCACGAGCTCCTGGTCGTCGACGAGCATCACCCGGATCGGCGTCGCCTCGTCCGTCATGCCGCACTCGTTTCCGCTCGTCGGGGCTCGGTCACCGGCAGGTGGGCGAAGACCTCGTATCCGCCGCCGGTCCGCGGCCCGGTGCGCACCGACCCTCCGTACAGGGCGGCCCGCTCGCTCATACCGACCAGACCGTGCCCCCGCCCGTCGGAGGGGGCGGCGGCGCCCCGGCCGTCGTCACGGATGCGGATCTCCACCGAGTCATCACCGTAGTGGAGGTTCACCTCCGCCGTGGCCGCGGGTCCGGCGTGCTTGCGGGTGTTCGTCAGCGCCTCCTGCACGATCCGGTAGACCGTCAGCTGCAGCGCGGTGGGCAGCTCCGCGGGCACCCCCTCGACCGTGAGGTCGACCGGTAGCCCCGCCGAGCGGATCTGGCCGACCAGCTCGGTCAGCTGCTCGACGCCGGGCTGCGGCGCGTACGGGCCGGCGTCGTCGTTCTCGCGGAGCACGCCGAGCATGCGCCGCATCTCGGTGAGCGCCTGCCGCCCGGTCGTCCCGATCGTCTCCATCGCCCGTCTCGCGCGGGCCGGGTCGATGTCCACCATGTACGACGCACCGTCGGCCTGGACCACCATGACGCTGACGCTGTGCGCGATCACGTCGTGCATCTCCCGGGCGATCCGCGCCCGCTCACCCGCCGCCGCGACCTGCATGTGCGCGTCCCGTTCGCGTTCCAGACGCTTCGCGCGCTCCTCCAGCTCGGCGGTGTACTTGCGCCGCGTGCTGACGTAGAGCCCCCACACCCAGATCGCCCCGACGAAGATCGTGAAGGGGAGCAGCGTGCTCCACTTGTCGCCGGCGTTCTGATCCACCCACCAGCGCCACACGGCGAGCACCGCGCCGAGCTCGACGACGGCGGCCGCCGCGATCGACCAGACGAACGCGTATTCGGCCGCGATCAGGTACAGCATGACGAACAGGTTGAGGTCCACCGGTGCGACCTGGAGGTCGAGCAGCCACTGCACGAACGCGCCGCAGGCGACGAACGCGAACACCGCACGCGGCCACCGGCGGCGCCAGATCATCGGGACGCACATGGCCGCGACGAGGGCCAGGTAGACGTACCAGGCGATGGGTCGCTGGCCGAAGATGCGCGGGTGGGTGAACGTCTCGAGGACGCTCAGCGAGATGCCGATGATCGGCAACGCCCACAGCAGGTCGACGAGCCGGGGATGCCGCCGAAGCCAGCGGAAAAGACGCGCGAACACCGAAACAGCGTACGTTCGGCCATCGGGAACCGCGTCAACCGAAGGTCTGACACGGCCTCCGCCGCGAGGCGCACGCGGTACGGTCAAGACGTGAGTCAGGTCGGGTGGCGAACGGCGATGGAGCGGGCGCTGTACGGGCCCGAGGGCTTCTACACGCGGGGCGAGCGGCCCGCGGCGCACTTCCGGACCTCGGTGCACGCCTCACACCGGTTCGCGCTCGCCGTGGCGCGACTGATCGTCGAGGTCGACACCGCGCTCGGGCACCCGGCCCGGTTCGACCTCGTCGACGTGGGCGCGGGGTGCGGGGAGCTCCTCACCGAGATCCTGCCCGTGGCGGGCCTGTCCGGACGGCTGCGCCCGGTCGCCGTCGAGGTCGCCCCGCGCCCGGAGGGCCTGAACTCCTCGATCGAGTGGCGATCCGCCCTGCCCGAGCGGATCACCGGGCTGGTCATCGCCAACGAGTGGCTCGACAACGTCCCCCTCGACATCGTCGAGTTGACCGGCGACGGTCCCCGCCTCGTGGTCGTCGACCCGCGGACCGGCGCCGAGTCGCCAGGCCCCACGCCCGCCGCGGAGGACGCCGAGTGGCTCGAACGCTGGTGGCCGCTGCGCGAGCCCGGCGACCGCGCGGAGGTCGGCCGGCACCGGTGCGCCGCGTGGGCGTCCGTCCTCGAGCGGCTTCACGGCGGTCTGGCCCTGGCCATCGACTACGCGCACGAGCGGGACCACCGCCCGCCGTACGGCACCCTGACCGGCTACCGCGACGGCCGCTGCGTCGCCCCGGTCCCCGACGGCTCCTGCGACATCACCGCGCACGTCGCCCTGGACGCCTGTGCCGACGCGGGACGGCAGGCCGGGGCGACCGCGACTGCGCTGACCACCCAGCGCGCGGCACTGCGGGCCCTCGGCCTGCGTGGCGAGCGTCCCCCCCTCGAGCTGGCCCGCTCCGATCCGCGCGGCTACATCCAGGCGCTGCGCGCCGCGGGCGAGGACGCCGAGCTCATCGACCCGGCAGGCCTGGGCAGCTTCGGCTGGCTGGTGCAGACCGTCGGCATCGACGTGCCCACCTTCCTGGAAACGGCTCAGACCTCGGTCTGAAGGGCGCGCGGGAGGCGAGTCAAACCTCGACCGGAAAGGCTGCCCGCAGGCCGCGCTGGAGACGGCTCAGATTTCGGCTTGAAGGGCCCGCAGGCCGCGCTGGAGACGGCTCAGGCTTCGACGTGAAGGGCCCGTAGGCCGCGCAGGACGAAGCCCGGCTTCCACTCCGGCTCCGCAGCGAGGCTCAGCTTCGGAGCGAGGTCGAGGATCGCGCGGAACGACTCGGCCAGCTCCACCCGGGCCAGCGGGGCGCCCAGGCAGAAGTGGATGCCCGCGCTGAACGCCAAATGCGGGTTGGGCGTACGGGACAGGTCGAGCACGTTCGGGTCGGCGAACACCTCGGGATCCCGGCAGGCCGACGCGAACTGCAGGGCGACCTCGGCGCCGCGCGGGATCGCCACGCCGCCGACCTCGATGTCCTCAAGGACCCAGCGTTCGAACAGCGGGAGCGGCGTGTCGTACCGCAGCAGTTCCTCCACGGCCGTGCCGATCAGGCCGTGGTCCGCGCGCAGCCGCTCCAGCTCACCCGGGTTGCGGAACAGCGCCCACCAGGAGTTGCCCGTGGCGTTCACCGTCGCCTCGTGCCCGGCGTTGAGCAGCAGCACGCACGTGCCGATCAGCTCGTCCTCGGTGAGCCCCTCGACCTGGCACAGGGCGCTGATGAGATCGTCGCTCGGGTCCGTCCGGCGGGCGCGGGACAGGTCGCGCAGGTAGTCGGAGAACTCGATCGACGCGCGTACCGCCGCGTGCTGGATCTCCTCCGACGGGTTGAGCTGGTACATCCCGCAGATGTCCGCCGACCAGGGCCGCAGCAGGTGCCGGTCGCCCTCGGGGACGCCGAGCATCTCGGCGATCACGGTCACCGGCAGCGGCTCCGCGACCTCGGCGACCAGGTCGCCACCGCCGCGCTCGACGAGGCCGCGCACGAGGCCCTCGGCGAGCGCCCGGATCCTGGGCCGAAGGTCCTCGACCATGCGCGGCGTGAACGCCTTCGACACCAGCCGCCGCAGCCGGGTGTGGTCCGGCGGCTCCATGTCGAGCATGCCCGCGTTGTTGAGGTCCCAGAAGGGCGCGAGGGACTCCGCCGGGGCCGGCCGCCCGAACTCCTCGTGCGTGGCGACGTGGAGGTACGTCCGGCCGAGCCGCCGGTCCCGCAGCAGCGCGTTGACGTCGGCGTACCGGGTGATGACCCACTGATCCGACGGCTCGTGGAAGAACACCGGCGACTCGCGGCGCAGCCGCTCGAACACGGGGTACGGGTCGGCCACGAACTCCGGCGACCCGGGCGCGTAATCGGTCATCGAGCCCACCTGTCGGTACGGATGTCGGCGGCGCAGGCCCGGTGCGCCCGCGCAGGCGCGTAGGCGATCACCTGGCCCACCTGTCGATAGGGAGGTCGGCGGCACAGGCCCGATGTGCTCTCCCAGGCGCGTAAGCGATCACCTGGCCCACCTGTCCGTAGAGATGTCGGCGGCGCGAGCCCGGTCCGCTCGCCCAGCGGCCGACTCGACGATCGCGCGCGCCTCGCCGAGCTCGCGGTTCTCCGCGGCGACCTGTACCGGTCCGGGAGGCGCGTCGATGTGGACGGTGCCGAACCCGAACAGCCGCTGCAGCGGACCGGCGGTGAGGCGGACGCTCTGCGCCCGCGCGTGCGCGATCACGTCGAGCCGCCGGCAGACGCGGCCCCTGCGGGTGACGAAGAGGGAGTCATCGGTGCCGGCCTCGCCCGCGCCGAACGGTGCCAGCCACGACCGGCGCGCGGGCAGCAGCGGCACCGCCTCGGGGTTCGTGCCGGGGAAGATCAGGCCGACCATCTGGATGGCGATGTGCCGGGGCGCGACCGGCAGCAGCACCGACGACAGCGCCTGCCGCTCCCCGACGTAACCGGCGACGGTGACGTCGATGCGCGCCCAGCCGTTCCCGCGCCAGAGCAGCGGCTCCACGACCCGTACGGCCTGCACCCGGCCGGGCGGCACGGTCTGCATCCGCGTCTCCATCAGCCCGTACCGCAGTCGCAGGCCGTCCGGCGACAGGGCGGCCTTGAAGTTGGTGTGCATCACCAGCGGGGCGATCACCCCGCGGGCCAGGCCGAGCAACACCGGCAGCGCGGCGGCCAGCACGCCCAGCTCGCCGAAGACGACGCCGAACGCCAGCAGCCCCACGAAGAGCAGCAGGGCCCCGATGACGGGCAGCTTCATCAGCTGCGACCCGAGGAGCGCGCCGAACCCGACCCGCCAGTACGGGCGTTCGGGCGCCTCGGGCGTGTGGCCCGGCAGCCCGGCGGCCCGCGCCAGCAGCTCGGCCCGCAACTGCTCGGCCAACGGCCGCCCGAGGTAGCGGAACTTCGTCTCGGCCTGGTCGCCGCCGGCGAGTTCCACCCGCACCTCGGCCAGCCCGAACATGCGGGACACCAGCGGCCGTACGACGTCGACGGCCTGGATGTGCGACAGCGGGACCCGGCGGTTGCGCCGGCGCAGGATGCCGGTCTCGACCACCAGGTCGTCTCCGGCCATCCAGAACTTCAGCGACCACCACGTCCAGAAGCCGACGGCCGTCGCGATGGCGCTGACCGGCAGCATCACGACCAGGAAACGGACGATCACGGCGGGCGTGAGGACCAGCGCGATGCCGCTGGTGGTCTGGGTGACCAGCAGCGAGTAGCCGCCGAGCACGAAGGCGATGACGACGACCCCGACCGCGTTGATCACCGCGGTGGCCACGTGCAGCCGGTGCACGCCCTGGGAGAAGTGCACCGGCGGGCGGGGCGGCGGACCGTACGGCGGCGGACCGTATCCGGGCGGCGGTGGCCCGTACATCGGCGGCCCGAACTGGGGGCGCGGGATGTGCGACGGACCGTACGGCGGCCGGCCTGGACCGTAGGGACCGTTCAAAGCCCGATCGACCTCGATTCGCCCTTCTGCGCGAGCCGGTCCCGCAGGATCGCGGCGTCACGGGCGGGCAGGCCGGGGATGCGCGCGTCGGTGGCCGCGGCCGCGGTGTGCAGGCGCACGGTCGCCACGCCCAGCCACTGCTCGAGCAGCCCGGCGGTCACGTCGACGTACTGCATGCGCCCGTACGGCACGACGACGAGGTGGCGGACGAAGAAGCCGTGGGTGACCAGAAGGTCGTCCGCCCGCTCGGCGAAGCCCCAGGACCGGTAGGCCAGCTCGGCGACGATCCAGCCCATCGCGCAGGCGACCAGGACCAGCGCGAGCCAGACGAGCCCGCCGGCGAGGCCGCTCGTCCGGGACATCACGAAGGCCCCGACGATCGTGACCGGCAGCGCCCACAGCAGCACGGCGATGCGCCGATGCCAGGTCAGCCGCGGCGATACCCGCGCCCACGTCATGCCGCTCGGCGGGTCGAACGCCTGCTCCGCGCGGGCGCCGATCGGCACCGGCGAGGGCCCGGCCGGACCGGCGGGGGCGGGCGGCGGTGGCAAGGGAAGCCCTTGCTGCGGCGCGGCGGACGCGCCAGGTGGCAGGATGCTCGGGCTGCCCGGCGGCATGTCGTGTCCCTCGCGCGGATTGGGGTACTGATCGCCTGCATTCATGTCGCTCCCAAGTCAACCCCAACCGGGCCACGTTCCGCGAGACCTCGCATGGCACGATGGGTGATCGGAGCGACTGAGAAGGCGAAGCGATGACCACCGAGCGGCGAGCCGCCGAGCGAGTGGAGTGGTCGGTGAGGAACGAACCGGCCGCGGAGCGAGTGAGAAGGCGAGCGCGGCAGTGAGCACCGAGCGGGTCGTGGGTGTAGGGGCGGGGACCAAGGACCTCGCCACCGAGGACATGACGCTCAACATCGGACCGCAGCACCCGTCGACGCACGGCGTGCTCCGGTTGCGGATCACGCTGGACGGCGAGCGGATCACCGCCGCCGAGCCGATCATCGGGTACATGCACCGGGGCGCGGAGAAGCTGTTCGAGGTGCGCGACTACCGGCAGATCATCGTGCTGGCCAACCGGCACGACTGGCTGTCGGCGTTCGCCAGTGAGCTCGGCGTGGTCCTCGCCGTCGAGCGGATGCTCGGCATGGAGGTGCCGGTCCGCGCCGTGTGGGCACGCACGCTCCTGGCCGAGCTGAACCGCGTGCTCAACCACCTGATGTTCCTCGGCTCCTACCCCCTCGAGGTCGGCGCGATCACCCCGATCTTCTACTCGTTCCGGGAGCGCGAGCAGCTGCAGCGGGTCATGGAGGAGATCTCCGGTGGCCGGATGCACTACATGTTCAACCGGGTGGGCGGCCTGAAAGAGGAGCTGCCCGCCGGATGGCTCGGCCGGGTCACCGACGCCGTCGAGGCCGTACGCCGCGGCATCGGCGACCTCGACCGGCTCATCAGCGGCAACGAGATCTTCCGGGCCCGCACCCGCGGCGTCGGCGTGCTGACCCGCGAGCAGATCGAGCAGTACGGCGTGTCGGGCCCGATCGCCCGGGCGTCCGGGGTCGACTTCGACCTGCGCCGCGACGAGCCGTACCTCGCCTATGGAGAGCTGCGGGACGTGCTGCGCGTGGTCACCCGCACGGAGGGCGACTGCCTGGCGCGGTTCGAGTGCCTGCTCGACCAGGTGCACGCCTCCCTCGACCTCGCCGACGCCTGCGTCGCCAGGCTCAAGGCGCTGCCGCCCGGGCCGATCAACGTACGGCTGCCGAAGGTGCTCAAGGTGCCGGAGGGCCACACGTACGCCTGGACGGAGAACCCTCTCGGCATCAACGGCTACTACCTCGTCTCCCACGGCGAGAAGACCCCGTGGCGGCTGAAGCTCCGGTCGGCGTCGTTCAACAACATCCAGGTGCTCCGCGAGATGCTCCCCGGCCACCTCGTCGCCGACATGATCGCCATCCTGGGCTCGATGTTCTTCGTCGTCGGCGACATCGACAAATAACCCTCCTGGCAAGCGAGGGCGTTCTGTGTGTGACACGGGAGAACGCCCTCGCTTGGTCTCAGGGGCGCTGGCCCTCCCGGTCGACGACTCCGGAGCCGAGCAAGGCGGAGGAGTAGGTCATGGTCGCTCCATTGACCTGGGCGGTGTCCTGCTCGCCGAGGAAGCGATAGGTCTTCCGGTCGAAGATGAACGCGTCGGTCTGCGGACTGGGCGAACGGATGGTCCACACCAGCGCGACCCCGTGCCGCCCGGCCGCGTCGACCGCGTCCTTCTGAACGGTTCCGCCGGGGATCAGGGCGAGGGCCCGGTAGAGGGTGGGGCGCAGGCGGGGCGGCAGCACTCCCGCGTCTCGCACGATCCGATAGAGAACGAGGAACTCGCCCCGGTCGGTACCGGCCGCCTCCGGAGCGTCATGCCGGATTCGGGCCAGCAGCGCATGGGGCTCGGTCGGCAGGGACTGCAGGTACGGGTAATCCGTACGCATACCGAATTTCGCCTTCTCTGGGTGCCGTCCCTTGTCGGCCGGCCACCACTGCTCGGCCGTCCGAGGGGGCTGCGGAGGGCGGCCCTTCATTCCTTTCATCATGTTGCCGCCGACCATGATCTTTTGGTAGATCCACTGGCCCGGGCGGGGAACCGGGTCCGGGTACTTCAGCGCGGCGGTCGCGGCCTTCTCGGTGAAGGCGACGATCTCGGTCGTCGGTGTGCGCCGGGGTTCGGGCCGGTGGTCGGTCGCCACCACGATGGCAGTGGTGACCAGCGCGGCCGCGGCGCCGCCCGCGATCGCGAACTGGAAGAACGACCGCCGGGTTCGTGCCCGGACCGGTGTGCCGGCGCCTTCGGGCATCCCGGCCCTGAAGCGCTGGTGGGCGATGGTCAGGTCGGTGTCGGTGGGCACGTCGGCCCGCAACCGCTTCACGATGGTGATCTCATCCATCGCAGAACTCCTTCAGATCGTGTTGGGATCGATGTCGCCGAGCTTGCGGCGCAGCTTGGCGCGGACGCGGTTCATCCGAGAGCGCACGGTGCCCTCGGGGATACCGAGCGACTGAGCGACCTGGTCATAGGTCAGATCGGCCCAGGTGACCAGGAGCAGCACATCGCGGTGCCCGGCAGGCAGCCCGGCGATGGCGGCGGCGATCCGCCGGCTCGCGATGTCCGCGCTGACCCTCGCCTCGACCCTTTCGGTGAACGGCTCAGTGACAGGGTCGACGCCGGTCTTCTGCAGCGCTTTCAGCAGCCGTATCTCATCGCGCTTGTGGCGACTGATCAGGTTGGTCGCGATGCCGTACAGCCACGCCCGCACCTCCCCGCGCTCCCGCTCGTACGAGTCGCGCAGGCGGAACGCGGTCAAGAACGTCTCAGCGACGATGTCGTCGGCCGGGCCCGGGCCGAGTCGGCGCACGGCATATCGCTTGATCTCCGGCGCGTACCGGCGGAAGAGGACTTCGAACCTGTGGGGTTCCCCGGCGGCGACGTCCGCGTCATCCGGGTCCTCGACGACCGGTCGGGGCGTTTCGAACATGTCCTGCCTCTCGGAGGTCCGTCCGTACACCCGTGATTGCCCGCAGCCGCGCGCTTAGGTCCCCCAAAATCGGAACGCGGGCGACGATCGTCCGATCGCCGCCCGCCATCACCATCGACACGTCAGTCGTCCGGCCGTTCTCGTACCTGAGTCTGGGTCACACCCCGACGTTTACGCGCCTCGGCGAGCCGATGGCGCCGTACTTCGGCCGACAGTTCCTCTCCGAGCGCGGCGATCCGCTCGAAAGTGGCGGCAGTCTGGCCACCATTGCCGCCTTCCGATACTGATCGCGCCTATCTGACTACTTTGAGCAAGAATACGGACGGAGCACTCTTGATGCGCGTCAAGAGCCGGGCTGGGTGCCGCTCTGTCCGGCCGGCTGCCCGCCAGGGCCGCCGGGGCCGGCGCTCGGGCGGAGGGAGGCGCAGGCCTTCAGGGCCTTCTGCTGGGCTGCGGACAGGGTCGGCATGCCGCTCGGTCGTCCCGACGGCTTCCCCGTCGGTCTGTTGGTGGGCATCCCCGACGGCTTGCCGGTCGGTCTGCCGCTCGGGCCGCCCTGGCCGCCAGGCCCGCCGGGGCCGCGGCTGGGCATCTTCACGCCCTGTTTCTCCATGCACTGGCGGTAGGCGGCCATGGCGCTGGAGTTCGGGCCGCCGCCCTGGGCGGCCTGCCCGCCGGTCTGTGCCGAGGCCTTGCCGCTGCCGCCGCCGCAGGCGGCGCTGAGCAGGAGGGTTCCGGCGACGGCCGTGCCGCCGAACAGTCGGATCGTCATCTGCTTGGTGATCATGTTCTTCTCCTTTGAATCGGGTTGCGCCGAGCCGTCAGCCGCCGGACGGCGTGTTCTGGGTGACGGATGTGGCGGTGAGGGTGCCGTCCGTGGCCTGGGTGCCTTGGACGACGACGGTGGTGCCGGTCTTGAGGGCGGAGGCCGAGCCGGTGCGGAGCACGCGGAGGCTGGTCGTGCCGGTGACCTTGACGCGTACGACGCCGTTCGTGGTCTTGACGTAGATCGTCGTGCCGTCGACCTTCTGGACCGTGCCGGTGGTACCCGAACCGGCTCCGGAGGTCCCGGTCCGGCCTCCAGACGCCCCGTTCGCGCCCGCCCGGCCGCCGCCCATGCCGGGCATCCCGCCGCCCGGCATGCCGCCGCCCGGTGTCGCGCGGGTGCCCTGGGCGGTGGCCGTCGCCTGGTGACCGAAGTGCCGGTCGACCTGGGCGCCGATGCCGAACCCGGCCGCGAGCAGCGCGCCCGCGCCGAGGTAGGCGGTCAGGCCCGGGAGCCGCCGACGTTTCGGGGCCTTGGCGAGTTCCGCCTCCAGGTCGCCGCCGAACGGCGAGCGGGAGAGGATGTCGTCCCGGGTCACGGAGGCCGGGGACCCCTCCGGCCGGTCGTACGGCGCCGCAGACGCGTCCGCCTCCTCGTACGGCGTCCATGGTCTGCGACCGCTCACGGCGTTCTCCTTCGGGTCACTCATGGCGCAGGGCCTCGATCGGGCGCAGCTTGGCCGCGCGGTTGGCCGGGTAGCTGCCGAAGAACAGGCCGATCGCGACCGATACGCCGAGCGCCAGCGCGATCGAGGACGGCACGATCACCGGCTGCACACCGACGACCTTGAACAAGCTGCCGACGACGCCGACCAGGACGCCGAGTACGCCGCCGAGGAGGCTCAGCACGGTCGCCTCCGCGATGAACTGGCCGAGGATCGCGCCCTTCGGTGCCCCGATGGCCTTGCGGATGCCGATCTCGCGGGTCCGCTCGGTGACGGTCACCAGCATGATGTTGGTGATGCCGATGCCACCGACCAGCAGGCTGATGGCCGCGACCGCGCCGAGCAGCACGGTGAACGTCCGGCTGCTGCTGCTGATCGCCGACTGCAGGCTCGCCTGGTTCAGGATCTGGAAGTCGGCGCTGTTCGACCCGGAGATCTCGTGCCGCTGGTTCAGGATGTCGGTGATCTCGCTCTGAGCCTGGTCGGTGACGTTGGAGCTCTTGGCCTCCACGACGATGGAGCTCAAGGACCCGAAGCCGGTGATGTTCTGCTGGACGGCGGTGAGCGGGCCGATCGCGACGTCGTCGGCGTCCTGCATGCCGGAGGAGCCGGATTCCTTGAGCACGCCGACGACCGTGAACGGCGTGCCTCCCACGTTGACCTGCTTGTTCAGCGGGTCGACGGTGCCGAACAGGTCCTCGGCCACCGTCTGGCCGATCACCAGGACCTTCCGGCCGCTCGTCACGTCGTCGTCCGTGAACGCGGCTCCCCGGGCGATCTCCTTGTTCGCAGCGGCGAAGTAGGCGGGGTACGTCCCGACGAACTGGCCGACCGAGTGGCTCGACCCTTCGTACGTGGTCGTCACGGACGAGGACGTCGTGACCGGGGAGGCGCTCTTGACCGAGGGGGCGTTGACCGGGTCGACGAGGGCCTCGGCGTCGTCGACGGTGAGGTCGCGGGCCTGGGTCCGCGGGCCGTTGCCCTGCTGGCGGCTCCGCATGCCTCCGAAGCCTCCGAAGCCGCCCGCGCCTCCGCCGGAGGTCGACTTCATGACGGTGAGGGAGTTGGCGCCGAGCCGGGAGATGTTGTTCTTGATCTGCTCGGAGGAGCCGTTCCCGACCGCCACCAGCATGATCACGGCGCCGACGCCGATGAGGATGCCGAGCATGGTCAGGCCGCTGCGGAGCTTGTTGGCGGTCAGGCCGCGCAGGGCGAACCGCAGGATCTCCCAGGCGCTCACCGCACGCCCTCCACGAGCGACACGGCGGGCGGCGGACCGTCCACCCGGCCCTGCCGGCGGTCCTCGATGATCGCGCCGTCGACCAGCCGGATCACGCGCTTGGTGCGGGCCGCGACCTCGTCCTCATGGGTGATCAGCACGATGGTGCGGCCGGAGAGGCTGAGCTGGTCGAGGATGCCGAGCACGTCGGCGGTGGACCGGGTGTCGAGGTTGCCGGTGGGCTCGTCGGCGAGCAGGAGTGCCGGCGCGGTGACGAGAGCGCGGGCGACGGCGACGCGCTGCTGCTGGCCGCCGGACAGTTCGTTCGGCTCGTGGTCCATCCGGTCGGCGAGGCCGACCTGCCGGAGGGCGGCCTGGGCCCGCCGCCGGCGTTCGGCGGGCCGTACGCCGCCGTAGGCCAGGGGCAACTCGACGTTGGCGAGCGCGGACATCCGCGGGATCAGGTTGAACGACTGGAAGATGAACCCGATCCGGCGGTTGCGCAGGATGGACAGCCGGCGTTCGTCGAGCGCGCCGACGTCGGTGCCGTCGAGGAGGTAGCGGCCGCCGGTCGGAACGTCGAGACAGCCGAGGATGTTCATCAGGGTCGACTTGCCGGACCCGGACGCCCCCATGATCGCGACGTAGTCGCCGCGCTCCACACGGAGGGACACGCCGCGCAGGGCGTGCACGGCGGTGTCGCCGTGGCCGTACACCTTGGTCAGCGCCCGGACGTCGAGGACCGGGTGGCCCGGCGTCACGGCCGTCCTCCCCCGGGACCGCCGCCCGGCGCGCCGCCGCCGATGCCACCGCCCAGGCCGCCGCCACCGGTCCGGCCGAAGCCGCTCGAGCCGCTCGTGCTGGTGGTCGTCGTCGTGATCTGGACCTGGTCGCCTTCGCTGAGCCCGGACTTGATCTCGGTTCCCTGAGTGCCCTTGACGCCGGTCTGGACGGGCTTGATCACCTGCTTGCCGTTCTGGAGGACGGTGACCGTGCTCTCCCCCCCGGCAGACCGGACGGCCGCCGTCGGGACGTACAGGACGTTCTGCGCCGTTGCGGTGGTGACCTGCACGGTCGCGGTCTGGCCGATCCGCACGGAGCCCGGGATCTTCGTGAGGGTGACGGTGGCGCCATACTGCACGACGTTGTTGCTCGTGGTCGGCGACATGTCGATCTGGGTCACCTTGCCGGTGGCGGTCACGCCGCTGAGCGCGTCGAAGGAGACGGTGGCGCGCTGACCGGTCTTCAACTTGATCGCGTCCGCCTCCGTGAACTCCCCGGTGACCTTGAGCTTCTTCGGGTCGGCCAGCTCGATGAAGCCGCTCCCGGAGGAACTGCTCGACGAGCTGCTCGTGGAGGAGGACGACGAGCCGCCACTGCCACCGCCGGACGGGCCGCCCGACGAGCCGGACCCGGAGCTCTGCGAGCTGGAAGAACTGGAAGAAGACGAGCCGGAGCCGCTGGAGGAGCCGCCGACCGTGCCGTTCAGGGTGACGACCGTCCCGGAGAAGGGCGCGTGCAGCTCGGTGCCCGCGAGGGCGCGGACGGCCTGGTTGTAGGCGTTCTTCGCCGATACGTACGACGAGTAGCCCGAGGCGCTGGAGGTGTCGCCGTCCTCGGCGGCGCTGAGGTTCGCCTTGGCCGACTTGAGGTTCTCCTCGGCCGAGGTCGTGTCGAGGAGGGCGAGCAGCTCGCCCTTGGAGACCTTGTCGCCGGCCTGGACGTAGATCTTGGCGACGGTGCCGGAGGTGGTGAAGGACAGCGACCGGCTCCGGGCGCTGTCCACCGATCCCGAGGCCGACACCGACGAGACCACGGTGCCGCGCATGACCCGCGTCGTACGGGTGAGGGCGGACGCCCCCGCCGAGTCGTCTCCGCCGGTCAGCGAGAGATATCCGACGCCGATGCCGGTGACCAGAAGCACGCCGAGCGCGCCGTTGACCACGAGGGATCTGCGCCTGAGTAGACGTTTCACCCCGCACAAGCTGGCGGCGCGAGGTTGAATTCCCCTAATCCGAAGATAAGAAAACGATGAGAGTGCGCTTCAAGGAAACTCTCATTTTCGGCCAAGACTTCCATCATCTGAGCTCGTCATCATGGCGCGCCATGAGATTTCGGGTGTCCGCGCCGAATTTCCGGCGTAAACGTACCCAGATGGCGACCGGCATATTCGGCGTCGTGGTGGTCGGCACGGTGACGGCCGTCGTCCTCGGCACGGGCGGCCGGAGCGGGGCGGCCTCGACCTACGCCACCGTGGCCGAGGGTGGGGTGACCGCCACGGCGGGCGCGGCGGGCAACGTCGCGAGCGCCGACAGCCGCGACCTGGCGTTCAGCACATCCGGAACGGTGAAGAAGGTGTACGTCAAGGTCGGCGCCAAGGTGAAGGAGGGTGCCCGCCTGGCGCGGATCGACCAGACGAAGGCCCTGGAAGACGTGACCGCCGCCCGCGCAGCGCTGACCGCCGCCGAGTCGTCCGCCGCGACCGGGACCGCCGGGACGAGCGGAGGCACCGCAGGAACGACCGCGACCGGGAGCGGCGGGGGCATCGCCGGAGCGGCAGCCGGGAGCGGGAGGAGCGCCGGTGCCGCGACGGGGAACGAGACGGTCGCCCCGGCCGCTTACCGGCCGACGGCGACCGCGACGCCCACCCCGACGCCGTCGACGAGGCCGAGCACGACGAAAAGGCCGTCGAGCCGGCCGAGCAGTACGCGGAATCCAGGCACCTCGAAATCGCCCGCCACCGGGAAATCGGGATCGCCGGGCGGAACCACGTCTACGGCGCAACTCGAGGCGCGGGTCATCCAGGCCAAGAACACCCTGACCCAGGCGGAACGCGCCCTCGCCGGAACGATCATCAAGGCGCCGATCGACGGCACCATTCTCGCCGTGAACGGCCAGACCGGCGACACGGCGTCGGCCTCGTCCACGTTCATCGCCATCGGGGACCTGAACGAGCTGCAGCTGAAGGCGACGTTCTCCCAGAACGACGTGGCGCACATCCGCATCGGCCAGGACGCGAAGATCACCCTCAGCACGGACAGCACGAAGACGTACGCCGGATCGGTCACGCACATCGACGCGAACGCCACGACCAGCGACCGGCTCGTCAAGTACGGGGTGATGATCGCGTTCGACGACGTGCCGTCGAAAGTGCTGATCGGCCAGTCCGGGACCGTGTCGGTGACCACGGCGTCCGCGGCGGACGTGCTCTACGTCCCGTCCTCGGCCGTACGGACCGGGGCGAACGGCGCATCCACCGTCCGGGTGCGGCAGGGCGACCGGACCGTCACCCGTACGGTCACGGTCGGCGTCCGCGGCGACACGTACGTCGAGGTCAAGTCGGGCCTGTCGAAGGGCGAGCGGGTGGTGACGTCCGGGTAGCCGGTCAGCCCGCCACCCGGTAGGCCCGCGAGATCGTCTCGGTCACCTGGTTCCCGGCGTTGTCGAGCACGGTCGCCCGCAGCGCGACGTACCCCGCCTGGGCCGGATTCGTGACCGAGACGACGCCGTTCGCGACGGGGAGGGTCTGCCAGGTCTTGGCCCCGTCGGTGGACGCCTCGACCTTCAGTGTGGTGACCGCGTGGACCGTCGCACCGGGGTTGGTGACGACGCGGACCGGGATCTCGGTGGTGGAGGCGGGCGCGGCGGCGTTCCGGTCGTCGAGGCCGCGCGGGGCGAACCGTACCGTGGTCAGCGGCAGCGCCGTCTTCTTCGCCGTCCGGGCGGACGTGAACACCCAGCTCACCTGGACGCGGTCCGACAGCGTCGCCTCGGCGCCGTCGCGGGTGGCCGTCACGTCCAGGCGGTAGGTCGCCGTCTTCTTCCCCAGCGTGACGTCCGGCTCGTATGCGTCGAGCCCGAGCGTCTTCGTGCCGGTCCGCAGCTTCACGTTGGCGATCGTGAACTGGTCGAAGCCCCAGTTGCCGGGGGCGTCGGACAGCAGGTTGACCGGCGTGTAGTGCAGCGTGTCCCCGGTCCGGTAGCCGCCGGGTGCCGCGGGTGCGAACACCGCCGCGTTCCAGGTCTCCGCGGGTGCCTCGCCCTTGGCGTACGTGCGGGTGCCGACCGTCACGTTGCCGAACAGCGGGTGGGACGACGACTCGTACCAGAGCTCCCGCTTGCAGGCCGCGCCCGGCTGGACGTACTCGGTCACGGTGGCGGGCGCGTCCAGCCACATCTCGTCGTCGCCGCCCCAGATGGTGCCCCGGCAGCGCGGGTTCACCTTCATGCCGTCGCCGAACGACCGGTAGGTGACCTTGACGGACGCGAGGTCCGCCTTCGTGACGTGCTGCGTCACCCCCGCCGGGATGCCGCCGGAGTAGGAGGTGCCGAGCCGGTAGAGCACGCCGGAGCCCGTCCACGTGCTGCCCTGGCTGAACGTCACCCCGGACCGTTTGACGGGCACGGCGTACAGCCGCCCGGGGACGTCGTCGGTGGTGAAGTCCATCGCCCCGTGCCGTACGTGGACCCGGATCCGGCCCTGCACGGACGGGTCGCCGACGGAGAGGTCGATCGGCTTCCCGCTCTTGGCGCTCAGTGTGACGTGGTCGTGTCCCTTGGACAGTTTGAAGGTCGTGAGGACGACGGTGTTCTCCGGCGCCTCATTCGGCTCGGCGCGGGCGAGGGTCGCGTAGATCTCGTACGTCCGCTTGTCCGGGAGTTTCGCCACGGCGTTGTCGCGCCCCATGACGGGCCAGGACTTCTGGGCGGCCGGGTCGTAGATCTGCGCCGTGATCCAGGGCACCTTCCCGGCCCGGCTCAGCCCCTTGATCGTGAGGTACCGCCAGGTGGTGGCCGACGCGGTCGCGGGCAGCGAGGCGAGGACGAGTGCCCCGCCGAGCCCGGTGATGAGCGCAGATCTCCGGAACCCCATGACCATCCTCCGCCACAGCCCAGAATGAAGATCACAAACCTTACATTCCGGGCATTGCGCGCAAGCGGCTTGGCCGCACCAGGCCACCGGTGATCGCGTTCGGAGGGTATTTGACCTCTAGGTTAAATACTCGCTACGGTGCAGCCATGGGGAGACCGAAGAACTTCGAGCCGGACGTGGTGATCGCGCAGGCGATGGAGACGTTCTGGACCAACGGCTACGCCGGCACCTCCCCTGCCGACCTGGCCGAGGCCACCGGGGTGGCCAAGGGCAGCCTCTACCACTCCTTCGGTTCCAAGCGGGAGCTGTTCGACAAGGCCCTTGCGCTCTACGACCGCGTCGGCTCCGAGGTGACCGAGGAGTTCCTCTCACGGCCGGGCACCGCCAAGGAGCGCATCCGCGCCTACCTGGTGTTCCTCGTGGACATGGACCTGAACGGTCCGGTCCGGCGCGGCTGCCTCGCCGCGAACACCGCGCTGGAGCTCGGCGGACGGGACGAGGAGGCCACCCGGGCGGTTCGCCGCACGGAAGAACGCACCATCGAGTTGCTCGCCGCCCGCATCGAGCAGGGCCGGCGTGACGGCGATGTCAGCCCCGAGATCGACGCCAGGGCGCAGGCGCAGTTCCTCATGAACACCATCGTGGGCCTGCGCGTCATGGCCAGGACGTTCGACGGGCCGACCCTGTACCGGATCATCGACACGGCTCTGGCAGGCCTCTGACCCACGATGCCCTGCTGCGGCCCTTCTTTGCACCCCGATTTTTGACCCGCAGTTCAAGAAAGGAAATCATGGAACTCGGAATCGGCGGAAAGACCGCCATCGTCACCGGCGCCGGCCGCGGCATCGGCCTCGCCATCACCCAGGCCCTGGCCGCAGAAGGTGTCCGGGTGGTGGGCGCTTCCCGCACCATCACCCCCGAGCTGGAGAAGGCGGCCGCCGCCACCGTATCGGTCGACCTGAGCACCCGCGCCGGGGCGATCGCGGTGGTCGAGCAGGCGATCGCCGCGGTCGGTGGGATCGACTTCCTGGTCAACAACGTCGGCGCAGGTGATCCGGACAGGATGTCCCTGGGCGGCTTTCTCGACGTCGACGACGAGCAATGGCAAGCGGTCTTCGACCTCAACCTGTTCAGCGCGGTCTGGACGACCAGGGCAGCGTTGCCGAGCATCCTGGAACGCAGGGGCGCTATCGTCAACATCTCGTCGATCAACGCCCGGGTGCCCACAGGGTCACCGGTCGGCTACGCCGAGGCTAAGTCGGCACTGACCCAGCTCAGCAAGCGGCTCAGCGAGGAACTGGCACCGCACGGCGTCCGCGTCAACACCGTCTCCCCGGGTGTCGTCGCGAGCCCGCTCTGGACCGACCCGAACGGTTTCGGCGGCAAGGTGGCCGACGCCTTCGGCGTCAGTCACGGCGATCTTCTCGCGAACATCCCCGGGCAGTTCGGCATCGCCTCCGGACGCATCACCATGCCTGAAGAGGTGGCAGACCTGGTCGCCTTCCTGCTCTCCGAGCGCGCCGCCAACATCCACGGCGCCGACCACGTCATCGACGGCGGCACCCTGAAGTCCGCCTAAGAAGTTCAAGCGGCGAGTCGGCGGACTGGAAGGAGGGCCTGTTCCGGCGACCTCACCGCGCGGCGGCGGTGCGGAAGAACTCCGCGAGGACGCGTGCCACGGGTTCGGGGTCACCGCGCAGCTCCTTGTTCCAGGTGGAGGAGTGGTCGAGGCCGGGCAGCTCGACGCGCGTGGCGTCGGGCACGGCCTCCGCCACGCGGGCCAGGGCGTTCTTGATCAGTGCGGAGCTCTTGCCGCCACCGATCAGCAGCACACTCGCCCGGATGTCCCGAAAGGCGTCCGGGCGATCGCTCATCTCGGTGATCAGGTGGCCCTCGTAGTGCAGGGCGGCGGCCAGCTCGGTGAAGGTGGGATAGCCGCCCTCGGGCATCCGGCTCGCCATGCCCTTCGTCATGGCGGTCAGCAGCCAGTGCGGCATGGCGTTCAGGAACCCCGGCCCAAGGCGCGCACCCTTCATGGCCGTGGCGAGCGCCGCCGCCACATTCCCCTCGGCCAGCTCCCGGTCGTAGCGCGCCATCACCCTGGCGCCGGTCGCCCGATCGGGGAACAGCAGCGGATCATAAAGGGCAAGCCGCTCGATGACGGGCAGCGTGAGCGCCGCCTGCATCGCGATCAGCGCTCCCGCACTGACGGCGAAGACGCTGCGGGCCCCGGTCGCGGCGAGCACCGCTTCCAGGTCCTCCACGTCGCGTGCGATGTCGTGGTCGTCACGGTACGGCCCGCTGAGGCCGCGTCCGCGCCGGTCCATCAGGTGGACGGTGAAGGCGCCGGCCAGCGCCTCGGCGAGCTGCAGGTGGTGATAGCCCGACGACATCGCTCCGTGGACGACGACGATGCCGGGGCCCCGGCCGAGCCGGCGGTACCCGATCGTCGCGCCGTCCTTGGAGACCACTGACAGCTCGGTTCGGGTGCTGGTGTCCATGGGCTCTCCCATCTCCTCTGGGTCCGTCGGCGCCGCTTGGGCGCGACCTCGACGATAGTTGATCCTGACTATAAGAACGCAAATAGTCGACGTCAACTATCTGATGCTTTATAGTCGGGCCCGACTGGAAGGTGTGTGTGATGGCGAAGCAGCGCAAGGTGTCGAACCCACTCGCGCTGGTGGTGCTGGCGTTCCTGTCCACGGCGTCGATGCACCCCTATGAGCTGGGCAAACGACTGAGGGAGACCGACAAGGATCGCAGCGTCAGGTACAACCACGGCTCGCTCTACATGGTGATCAAGCAGCTCGCCAAAGCCGGCCTCGTCGCCGAGCAGGACACCCTCCGCGAGGGCGGACGGCCGGAACGCACCGTGTACGCGATCACCGACGAGGGCCGCGACGAGATGCGGGGCTGGCTGCGGGAGCTGGTCGCCGAGCCGCAGCGCGAGTACCCGCACTTCGGTGTGGCGCTGTCGCTGATCAGCGTCCTGCCGCCGGACGACGCGGCCGACCTGCTCGACCGCAGGCTACGGGCAGTGGCGGCGGAGATCGAGGAGATCCGCACCGCCTCGGGGGCTGCCGCCGACGCCGGCGTGTCCTGGGTGTTCCTGGTCGACGAGGAGTATCACCTCGCCCTCCTGGAGACCGAGCACCGCTTCGTCTCCGGGCTCGCCGACTCGCTCCGCCGCGCCGCCGAAGAGCAAGCCCCCGCCGGTTCGGCCGAGCCCCCAGGGCGCCGAACCACCCATAGAGCCTGAAGACCTCTGGGTCTATCAGGCGTCGTCGAGGTCGCGCCGTTTCCAGGTCGCGGTGGCCGCGGCCCCACGGCGCCCGCGCTCCGGGAGCAGCAGGTCGGTGATCGCTACAAGTAGCGCCAGGCCCACCAAGGCGGCGGAGCCGAAGAAGCCTCGGCCGGCGGACAGGGGAAAGTCTCCGCGGGATGCCGTGAGCGTGCCCAGGAACACCGACCCGGCGATCGCCAGGCCGAACGCGGACCCGATCCGCTGCCCGGTCTGCAGGACCGCCGCCGCGGTGCCGCCCTCCGCCGGTGGAACATGCTGCAGGGCGAGTGTCAGATTCGGTCCGATCACCAACCCACTGCCCCAACCGGCGACCAGGAGCGGTCCGAGCAAGAGCAGCCACATCCGGCCGCCATGGTCGTATCGGACCAGGAGCGCGATGGCCGCCAGCGCGAGGACCACGGTGAGCGTGCCGGTGACCACCAGGAGGCGACCGAAGCGGTACGCCACACGACCGCCGAGCGCCGCGCTGATCGAAGAGCCGATCGAGAATGGTGTTCCCGCCGCCCCGGCGGCCAGCGCCGAATATCCCAGGCCCTGTTGGAAATACAGCGACAGGATGAACAGGACGCCGGTGTACCCGGCGAAATAGAGCACTCCGACGAGCGAGCCGATCGCGTACGGTCGCCGACGCAACAGTTCGAAGTTGACCAGCGGCCGGCCTTTCCGCCGGCGGTAATGCCCCTCCCAGGCGACGAAGCACGCCAGGAGGACGGCACCGAGGCCCAGCAGGGACCACGGAGCCGATCCCTGTCCGCGCTCGGCCACGATCAGCGGCAGGATGACGGCGGTGATTCCGCCTCCGAGCAGCGCCACGCCGACCAGATCGAGCCGGCCTGCCCAGGCACGCGCGGGGTCGCGGGGAAGCAGCCGGGTCCCGAGGACGAACGCCGGCAGGCCGATCGGCAGGTTCACGAAGAACACCCAGCGCCAGCCGTTCGCCGAGCCGGCCGCCTGGATCAGCAGACCTCCGGCCAGGGGACCGATCGCGGTGGCCGCCGCGACCATCGCGCCGTACAGACCGGCGGCCACGCCGCGCTCGCGCCCTGTGAAGAGCTGCTGCATCAGCCCGACCACCTGGGGTGTCAGCATCCCGCCCGCGACGCCTTGCGCCAGCCGCGCACAGACCAGCCACGTGCCGGAGTCCGACAGCCCGCACAGCACGCTCACCGCGGTGAAGACGGCCACGGCGATCAGGAACATGCGCCGGCGGCCGAAGGTGTCGCCGAGGCGGCCCGCGGGCACGAGGGTCAGTCCAAAGGTCAACGTGTAGCCCGCGACCGCCCAGGACAGCGCCTCCGACGAGACCCGCAACCCCGCCTGCAGTGACGGCAACGCGACGTTGACGATGCTGACATCGAGCAGCGTCATGGCCCCGGCCACCAGGCAGACCGCGAACGCCCGCCACCGACCCGGATCCGTTCCCGGCATGAACTCCGATCGATCCACCAGCCCTCCTCCACACGCGACATCGGGCCCCAGTCGACCGGTCGGGGCGAGTGCCCATCAATGAGCAACCTCGCCGTGGAACAATCACCGAAAGGAATCGGTGGGAGCGTGTCGTGGAGGTTCGGCAACTTCGCTACTTCGTGGTCGTCGCCGAGATCGGCCACTTCGGCAGGGCGGCGGAGCGGCTGCACATCGTCCAGCCCGCCGTGAGCAAACAGATCGCTGGCCTCGAACGCGAACTCGGGCTCACCCTGTTCGACCGCTCACGCCGGACGATCAGGCTCACCGCCGACGGCGAGGCGTTTCTCCCCCACGCCCGTCGCGCGCTCCAGGCCATCGACCGCGCGGCGAGAGCGGCCGCCGACCTGGCCGCCGGCACCACCGGCATCCTGCGCGTCGGCGGCAGTCACGGGCTCGGCAGGCGCATCGAGGAGATCCTCACCGAGTTCCGCGGTACTCATCCGGGCGTCACGATCCACCTGACGACCACGTCGTCCACCCCGGGCAAACTCGCCGCGATCCTCGCCGGCGACCTCGACGCCGCGTTCGTCACCGCTCCGCCGAGCACCGACGGCATCGTCGTCCATCACCTCTGGGACGAACCGCTGCTGCTCGCCGTCCCAGCGGGGCGGGCGGCGACCGCCGCCGATCTCGTCGCCCTCGCCGACCTGCCCCTCGCCCGGTCCGTACGTGAGGAGGACCCCGGAGGCTTCGATCTGATCACCGATGTCTGCAGAGCGGCCGGCTTCGTTCCCCGCCCTGGCCCCGCTGTCGTCAATGTCCAAGACGTTCTGGCCGGACCGGTCGCGGCCGGAGACTGCTGGACGCTGCTCCCCTCCGGCGGTATCCGGGGCGACTCGGTGGCGGTCGCCTTCGTCGAACCCAGCCGGCCGGTACGCCTACCCGTCGCACTCGCCCTGCCCCACCCGAACGAGCGTCCGCTCGCCGCGGGCCTGCTGACCGCCACCAAAGCCACCCCGGCGGTCGCCATGTGAGGCGACCGCCCGAGGATCTCGGCCGGGATCACGCCACGTTCGTGATCGGGAGCAGGCCTCGTTCGGCGAAGACCTTCTTGGCGACGAGCGTCGCGTTGATGGACCTCGGAATGCCGCAGTAGACGGCCGAGTGCAGCAGCGCCTCGGCGATCTCGGTAGGCGCGAGGCCGACGTTGAGCGCCGCGTTGATGTGCACCTCCAGCTCGATCTCACAGCCGCCGAGCGCGGCCAGCACGCCCAGGGTGACCAGCTGCCGGTCGCGGGGCGGCAGCTCGGGGCGGGCGTACATGTCGCCGAACGCCCACGCGACCACCTGGTGACCCAGTTCGGGGGAGGTGTCGGCGAGGGAGTTCACGATCCGCTGACCCGCCTCGCCGTCCACCTGCTCCAGGACCTTCATGCCGTGCTCGTAACGCTCTTCGCGGGTCATCCCGTCTCTCCTAGATGTCGTTCGCATCGGCTCGTCCGGTGCGATGTCTCAAGCGTGGCCTGGACTACGGCCCAATGCGCGCCGAGGGCATCGATGGCTATGCTTCCCATGCCTTGGAGGTATGGATGGATCTGAGATTGCTCGGCTACGTGGTCGCGATCGCCGAGGAGGGAAGCGTCAGCGGGGCGGCCCGGCGGCTGCACCTGACCCAGCCGACGTTGAGCCGGCAGCTCCGTGAGCTCGAACGACGGCTGGGCGTCGAGCTGTTCTCCCGCGAGGGCCGGGGCCTGACGCCGACCGCCGCAGGCCAGGCCCTCGTACGGCGGGCGACCACCGTCCTGGCGGAGGCGGAAGGCGCGCTCGAAGACGTACGGCTGGCGGCTCAGGGACTGACGGGACGGCTGACCGTGGCCTTCGCCGGCTCGGGGATCAACGGGCCGCTCGGCGGGGCTCTCGGGCGGATACGCCGGGAGCTGCCACGCGTCGACCTGCGTCTGGCGGAGAGCTTCAACGACGCGGAGATGTCGACCGGAGTGCTGGACGGGCGCTTCGACATCGCGGTCCAGCGGCTGCCCATGCGGGACGCCCGGCTGGCCACGCGGGCCTGGTGGCGGGAGCCGCTCACGCTGTTCATGCCCGCCGGGCATCCGCTCGCCCACTCGCCCGAGCCGGCGCCGCTGTCGACGCTGGGACAGATCCCGCTGGTCATCTGGCCACGAGACGTCTCACCCCGCTCGTACGACGAGATCATCGCGCTCTGCCACCACGCCGGCGTCGTGCCGAAGATCGGCGCGGAAGGCCGGAGCGCGCAGACGCTACTGGCCCTGGCCGCGGCCGGGTTCGGTGCCGCCGTGATGTCCGACTCCCACCGCGCGCTGCGCCGGGTCGGCGTGGCGGCCCGGCCGCTGGCCGACACCACGACCACCCTCTACCTCGTCTGGCGGGCGGGCGACACGAACCCGCTCGTCGAACGTTTCCGCGAGGTCCTCGCCGACCTCGCCTGATACTGCGACGGCGCTACCGCCCTGCATCGTGATCGTTCTGTTACCAGGGCCTCCGAACGATCTTCGATGACGCCGAGTCGTACCACCCCGACGGAAACGATCTTGAACGGAAGGAGCGCTGCCATGCGTTCAGCTCGGCGTACGCGCCGTTTCGTCACCATCCTCGCCGCCGGGACGGCACTCGCGTGCGGTGCGTTGACCGCCGGCACAGCGGCGGCCGCCACTGCCACACCCGGTGGTGGACTCGCCCACCCCGACCAGGACCATGCCGGAGGCGCGGCTGCGCGGCACGGGGAGTCGGTTCGCGCGGCGGTCGCTCCGTCCGGGATCCCCGGCCTCGACGTCAGCGGGTGGCAGGGCAACGTCGACTGGAACGCGGTCAAGGCCAACGGCGCGGAGTTCGCGTACGTGAAGGCGACCGAGAGCACGACGTACCACAGTTCCTTCTTTCCCCAGCAGTTCAACGGGGCTCACGACGTGGGCATCGTGCGGGGCGCGTACCACTACGCGATCCCCAACAAGGCGAGCGGTGCCGCCCAGGCCGACTACTTCGCCGACAATGGCGGCGGGCAGACCGGTGACGGCATCACCCTGCCCGGTGTACTCGACATCGAAGACGACCCCTACACCGACACCGACGGCACGAACAAGTGCTACGGCCTCACTCCGGCCCAGATGACGAGCTGGATCCGCGACTTCCTGAACGAATACCACGCGCGCACGGGCTGGAACGCGGTCATCAACACCTTCACCGAATGGTGGAACGACTGCACCGGCGGCTCCACCGAGTTCGCCGCCGACCACCCGCTATGGATCAACAACCACGGCGACACACCCGGCGCGTTGCCGACCGGCTGGAGCAGAGAAGCCATCTGGCAGTGGGCCGACAACGGTGTGTTCCCCGGCGACCAGGACGTCATCCGAACCGACACCTTCAACAAACTGCTCGCCCAAAAACGCTGAGCGATTCGCGTGGCCGCTCCCGCCCACATGGAGCGGCCACGCGCCTGGTCACCTGTCGAATCGTCGCAGGGGCCCGCCAAGACGCACAATCTGACCCGGACACGCCCTAAACTGCACGCACATCGATCAAGAGAATCAGAGAATGCATGTGGAGAACGCCGCGGTGCAGGGGGTCGGCCGATATCGCCTGATGACAGTGCTCGGCAAGGGAGGAATGGGCGTCGTCTACCGGGCGACCGACGAGGACGGCCACGACTTCGCGCTGAAACTGCTCAAGCCCGAACTGGCCGAGGACGCCGCCTTCCGCAGACGGCTGGCCCGCGAAGTCGACGCCATGCGCCGGGTGCGCAGTCCGTACGTCGCGGAGGTGGTCGACGCGGACGTGACGGCGGAACGCCCGTACATCGTGACCCGCTTCATCGACGGCCAGCCGCTCGACGCCGTCGTCCAGGCGGTCGGGCCACTGCACAGCGACCTACTGGTGCGGCTGTCGGCGGGCCTGGCCGAGGCGCTCATCGCGATCCACGATGCGGGGATCGTCCACCGCGACGTCAAGCCCAACAACATCATGCTCGTCAACGGCGACCCGGTCCTGATCGACTTCGGTATCGCACACGCGGCCGACGCCACTCGCCTCACCCAGACCGGCATGTTCATCGGCACGCCGGGCTACCTGGGGCCGGAGGTCATCGACGGCAACCCACCCGGCCCGGCGATGGACATCTACGGCTGGGGCGCGACGGTGGCATTCGCGGCGACCGGCCGGCCACCGTTCGGCATCGGATCGCTGCAGGCTCTGCTCGCCCGCGCCGTCTCCGGCGAACCCGACATCGTCGGCGTGCCGGCGCACCTGGAGCCTCAGGTCAAAGCGGCTCTCTCCCGTGATCCGCAGGACCGCCCATCGGCGACGCAGATCGCGAGCTGGGCGCGCCAGGTCCGCAGCGATCCGCCAGTGCCGCCCACCGCGCTCGCCTCCGTCGGCCAGGGCGGCCCGGCGGCACGGACGACCGTCGCCGCGGACTCCGGCGTTGCGGACTCGACGGACCGGCCGGTGCCAGAGTCGAGCGGATCGCCGTCGACGGACCCGAAGCCGGCGACACGTCGGTCGTCAAGGAAGCGACGTCACTCCTCCCCGACGCATCGCCCACCGGCGAACGCCGGGCCGGCGGCCGGGACGCCACTGGTGCCGGCCGAGCCGACAGCGGTCGAACAGCGGGACACGACGTCGCCACGTAGACGGGCCGGACGCCGTGAATCGCCGTCTTTGTACTCCAGGAAGGCAGTGTGGGCCGGACTGATCGCCCTTCTCGTCGTGGCGACTTCCTGGGCCTTCTGGACATTTACTCCGTCCTCCGATTATTACGAGCCGCTCGACGGTCCATCCAGCTTCGCCCACGTTCTGTGGTTCAAGATCGACTCGCTGTTCGGCGACTGAGACGGCGCCCCTTGGTCGGCCGGCGATGGCCCCTGGACCGCCGGGCACATCGCCGGCGGCCAGGGTCCAACCGCGGCTACGCGGAAGCGGTGTGGAAGTAGTGGCCCTTGTCCAGGTCGTCAATGAGCCCGGGGCCGGTCGGCTGCCATCCCAGTAGCTCGCGGGTCAGCGCGCTCGACGCCGGGCTGTCGAGCCCGACGAAGCCGGCCAGCCAGGTGAAGTGCTCGCCCGCGTCTTCGGGAGAGACGGCGACCAATGGAACGTCGAGATGCCGGCCGACCACTTCGGCGATCGCACGGATCGGCACGCCCTCGTCGGCGACCGCATGCAGCACCGACCCCGCCGGGGCGTCCTCCAACGCCAGGCGGAACAGGTGTGCCGCATCGGTCCGGTGGACGGCGGGCCAGCGCTGGGACCCGTCACCGATGTAACCGGAGGCGCCCTTGTCCCGGGCGATTCCGACCAGGGCCGTCATGAAGCCGTTGTCTCCTTCGCCGTGCACGGTCGGAGGGAGACGCAGTACGGACGAGCGGACGCCGCGGGAAGCGAGGGAGAGCGTCAGCTGCGCCGTGCCGTACCGCGTCTGCGGGCCACCGCCCAGATGCGCCGCGGACCAGGCGGGATCGGCCCCGTGCCGTTCGGTCGCGACCTGCCCCGGCGCGAGCCCGAGCAGCCCAGAGGCCAGGACGAACGGCCGATCAGAACCCGCCAGTGCCTCGCCGATCGTCTCGACGGCGCGGCGATCCGCGTCGGCGGCGCCCTGGAAGTCCCCCGAGAAGGCGATGTCGTGCTTAAAAGCGAGGTGGATCACGCCGTCCGACTCGGCGGCCGCGCTCCGCAGGACGTCGAGATCGTCGAGGGTGCCGCGACGCACCTCGGCCCCGGCCGCAGTGAGGGCGGCGGCCGACTTGTCCGAACGTGCCAGTCCGATGACCCGATGACCAGCGCCGATGAGCTCGGGAACCACGGCGGAGCCGATCCAGCCGGACGCGCCGGTGACGAAAACGCGCATGAGAAGACCTCCAGGTACGTCGGCCGTCCTCCGCACACGACTTGCGCGAAGACGACACGATGTCAGTGGCTGTCATCAGCATAGCCGAGCATGTCAGCGGCTGTCATCAGGCTACGATCAGAGGATGGGGCGATGGGAGCCGAACGCGCGCGGCCGACTCGAGAAGGCGGCGCTGGAGCTCTACGGCGAGCGCGGGTTCGAGCAGACCACGGTGGCGGAGATCGCCAAGCGAGCGGGGCTCACGGAGCGGACGTTCTTCCGGCACTTCGCCGACAAACGCGAGGTCCTGTTCGGGGGCTCGGTTCACCTGGAGGATCTGGTCGTACGCACCGTCATCGAGGCGTCCGATCCCACGGCGCCGATCGACGCGGTGGCCGCAGCCCTGGAGGCGGGCGGCGCCGTGCTCATCCACGAACGCGCCCGGAAGCGTCACGCCGTCATCGTCACGAACGCGGAGCTACGAGAGCGCGAGCTGATCAAACTGGCCTCACTCGCCTCGGCGCTCGCCGACGCACTCCGCCGGCGCGGCGTCGCCGACCTGGCCGCACAACTGACCGCCGAGGCGGGAATCGCCGCCTTCAAGGTCGCGTTCGAGCACTGGGTCAGCGACACCGAAGAGAAAGACCTGTCGCACCTCATCCGAGAGTCATTCGACGAGCTCAAAGCCGTCACCGCAGGCAACTCGCACTCCATGTCCATGACGCCTCCGCACCGATCGCCCGAAGGTTCGCCGAGGCGATAGCGGTGGAGCACGGCGCGGACCGCGACACGATCGGCCTGGTCACCAGTGAGCTGGTGACGAACGCCCCGCGGGCCGCCCGGAGACTCGTCGACGACGGACTGGTTCCGGCCTGGACGCACCCGGAGCGACCGGTACGGATCGGCGTCCTGGCGACCACCCGGTGGATGCGCCTGTCCGTCACCGACCCCGACCCCCGGCCGATCGATCCGCAGGCGGTACCGAACAACGGCTGGGGATTAGGGATCGTCGACACGCTCTCGGCGGCGCGCTGGACGACGTACGACGCCGACAGCAAGACTGTCCACGTCATCGTCCCCTCGCCAGAAGTGGAGTGACGGCGGCAGAGCTGAGCGTTCTGATGCGGTGATTCGCCGAGCCGCTTAACCGGTCGCCCGCTGGGCGAGGGCCTTGTTCATGGCGCTGAACTGCGGGAGCGTGTTCGACTTCAACTGGCCCTCGATGAAGGGGACGGCGACGCCGGTGAAGCGCTCGCTCTGGGTCAGGCGGACGCGGTGCGGGCCGAGCTGCTCGATGCGGAACCGGTGCTCGCCGTCCGCGATCCATCCTGGGCCGGCCTTTCCGAGCCAGCGCAGCTCACGACCCGGGCGGGCGGTCAGCACCTCGGGGGTGAAGGTCATGTCGCCACCGGCGTCGTGCAGGTGGATGCGCATGCGGGCACCCTTCGCCAGGACGCCGCCGGACGAGGTCACCTGCGCCGAGGTCATAAACGGATTCCACCGCGGGTAGGTGGCGAAGTCCGTCAGCACCCGCCAGACCTGGTCCGGCGTCGCATCGATCTCCGTGGACGCCGTCAGCGTCACCGGGCGGATATTGGTCCACAGCGTGTATCCGGCCAGCACGGCGAGCAGGCCGGACAGCACGGCGAGCAGCCGGCGCCGTCGCCGGGGAGAGGCGGACGGCGTCTCGGTCTCGGCGACGCGCGTGGGCAGTTGTGCGTGAGTCATCGTTTCTCCTGCTCCCCGGGTGGAAGGTGCGGCGCCGGTCAGCGCGCTGGTGACGAGACGGTGGACGTAGGCGGTGTCGATGGGTTGACCGGTGACCAGCAGCCGGTAGTACAGGGCTCCGGCGAGCTGGTCGAAGACGACCTCCGGCTCGGCGTCCGAGCGCAGCTCACCGGCCTCCTTGGCGGTCTGGAGCAGGGCGAGCACCAGGGCGTTGCGCCGGGCGAACATCTCCTGGACGGTCGCGCCGACGTCGGCGTGACGCGCCGCCGCGGCGTCGACTATTTACGCAACGGCCGTAGCGAAATCCCCGGCCGCGCCTCGGCCGCGCGGGGGAGATGCGGCGTTCGCCTCCGTCGTCCGGGCGAGGCGGAAAGATGGGCCGGCTCGGCGATCCGCCGGGCGCTCCTGGGCTGAAGCATGGAGCCCATGCGAAGACACCTGATCATCACCGGCGCGATGCTCACGCTCACGACGGCCCTCGGGCCGACGGCATCGGCCGGAACGCTGCCGCCCCTCGACCCGGCGGTCCTGCAGAAGGCGATCTCCGGTCTGCCGAGCGCGACCGTCACCGGCGCCCTCGTCCGAGTCAGCGGCCCCGCCGGGCGGTGGAGCGGAACGTCCGGCACCGGCGACGTCGCCACGGGTGAACCCGTCCCCGCGAACGGGACGTTCCGGATCGGCAGCACCTCCAAGATGTTCACCGCGGCGGTCGTTCTCCAGCTCGTCGCCGAACACCGGATCGACCTCGACCAGACCGTCCAGCACTACCTGCCCGGCCTCCTGCCCGCGTGGTATCCGGCGATCACCGTTCGCGAGATCCTGAACCACACCAGTGGCCTGCCCGGCACCTCCCTCGACTCGGGCGACGCGCACTGGTTCGTCGAGCACCGCCTCGACAGCTGGACGCCGCAGGAACTCGTCGCCGACGCGGTGACCCACCCGTTGGAGTTCGCGCCGGGCACCCGGCAGCGGTACAACGGCACGAACTACTTCGTCGCCGGCCTACTCATCGAGCGGGTCACCGGGCGGACGTACGCCGAGGAGGTGCGGCGGCGGATCATCGAGCCGCTGCGGCTGCGCGACACGTACGTCCTGGACCGGCACGACCCGCGGCTGCCCGGGCCGCACGCCCACGGATACGTCGCGGTGACCGACGGGGGCGTGACCACGCTGCACGACGTGTCCGAGCAGAGCCCCTACCCGTGGGCCGAAGGCGGCATCATCTCCAGCGCCGGCGACCTGACCCGTTTCATCCGCGCGCTGTTCGGCGGCCGGGTCGTGCCACGGACGGAGCTGCAGGCGATGTTCACCGTTCCCGACGTCGAGTACGTCGGCGGCGAAAACTGCAACGTCGGTCCGAACGCCGGACGGGCCTGCTTCAGCGTCGGCCTGACGCGGACCGTGTTCCCGAACGGCGTCACGGTCTGGGGGAAGACCGGTGCCCGGCCGGGTTACACGGGCGGGCTGTTCGCCACCCGGGACCTGCGGCGCGTCCTCGTCTACTCGCTCAACGCGACCGGCAACAAGGACGGCTCGGAGTCGCCGTACCTGGTGAAGATCGCCGCCGCGGTCTTCGATCCGGAGCTGGGGAACTCGTGACGATGGTCGCCGCTCACGGGGCGTGGCGAACTCTCCCCAAGTCGAGATCTTACGAGGTATCAAGTTACAAATTTTGACATCTGTCACCAACCCACTTTAGCGTTCCTCGTATGGAGCAGAGAACACTCGGCGCCAGGCGACCGCGCCGCATCGCCGAGACGGTAGACGCCACCGGCCTGCGGCTGACCGAGGACGACCTGGACGCGAACGAGCAGGCCGCCGCGCGAGGGGCGGTCGCCGGAGAACGCCATGCCCCCGCCCTGCTCGCGCTGCTGGACAGTGAGCGAGCAGGGCGCAAGCACTGATGCCTGCTCGAACCCCGCTGGACGCGAACACCATCCTGGCGGCCACCGAGGAGATCCTGCGCCGCCACGGACCGGACAAGGCAACCGTCGTCGACGTCGCCCGGGCACTAGGGGTCAGCCACGCCGCCGTCTACAAGCACTTCGCCTCCAAGCAGGCGCTACGCGAGGCCGTGACCCGACGCTGGCTCGACCACAACCGCGGCACTCTCGCCCTCATCGCCGCCGACAGTGCGGTCCCGCCAGTGCGGCGACTGCGTACCTGGCTGCACGCCGTCCTGGCCGTGAAGCAGGCCAAGATTCGCGAGGACCCGGAGCTGTTCGCCGCCTATGGAATCCTCGCGGCTGCGCACAGTAGCGTCGCCACTGACCACGTCGCCGACCTCTTGGGCCAGCTGGCAGCCATCATCGCCGACGGCGCCGCCGACGGCAGCTTCCGCGCCGACGACGCGGAGGCCACCGCCCGCGTGGTCTTCCGCGCCACCGCCAAGTTCAACCACCTCGCCCATGCCGCCGAATGGCAGAACCCCGGCATCGGCGCCGAGCTCGACGAGGTGTGCAGCTTGCTGCTCCAGGGTCTTCAGGCCCCCACATCGCCGTAACCGGACTGGGTTGGCCACACGCGCGGCCGAGGTCAGCGGCGCGGTCGGTCCTCCCCATCACCACCCAGGCAGCATCGAACAAGGAGTGACGAACAACCGTGGTTCAAGCAATCGGAGTGACACGACCAGGCGGACCGGACGCTCTCGACAAGCTCGACCTGGCGGCCGAAGCGATCGGTCCCGGTCAGGTCAGGATCCGGGTCGGCAGCGCCACGGTGAACCCGGCCGACGCAATGATCCGTTCTCGTCCGCGGCAGGATGAGGCGGACACGGTACGGGTGCCGGGCATGGAGGTCGCCGGCGTGATCACCGAAATCGGCCCCGCCGTCGACCGCCCGTTCGCGATCGGGGACGCCGTCATGGCCATCGTGGTGCCCTCGGGCGAGCATGGCGGCTACCGGGCAGACCTGGTCGTGCCCGCACGATCCGTCGCGAAGATCCCGGCCGGGCTCTCGGACGTCCAGGCCGCCACCATCCCGATGAACGGGCTCACCGCCCAGCTCGCGCTCGACACGCTGTCGCTCCCGGCCGGCGCGACGGTCGCCGTCACCGGCGCCGCCGGCACCGTCGGCGGGTACTTTGTCCAGCTCGCCAAGCAGGCCGGGTTGGTCGTCGTCGCCGACGCCGCCCGGCAGGACGAGACCTTCGTCCGCGACTGCGGAGCCGACGAAGTCGTGCAGCGGGGGGACGACTTCGTCGCGAAGGTCCGCCGCCACCACCCCGGCGGCGTCGACGGGCTCCTCGACGCCGCAGCGCTGGAGGCCGCCGCGCTCCCGGCCGTCAAGGACGGCGGCACCGTCGTCACCGTCCGCGGTTACCAGGGCGACGGGACCGACCGGGTCCGCGTCGCCCCGATCTTCGTCCGCGACTACGTCAAGGCCGCGGCCGAGCTCGACCGGCTCGCCGAGCTCGCCGGCGATGGACGGCTCACCGTCCGCGTGGCCGGCCGACTGCCCGCCTCCCGAGCCGCCGACGCGCACCGCTGGCTCGAACAACGCGGCATTCGCGGGCGGTTCGTCCTGCAGTTCGACTGACCGATGCTCGAGCAGCTGAACGACGATCGGCAGACTTCGAAACGCAGAGCTGCGTCAAGTTAAGCGGGACACACGCCGACATTCCATCCACCTGACCTGACGCATCAGCTCAGCTACGCCAAATCAGATGAGACGCGACAACTGGGGAATACGTGCTGATGGTCGCCGCTCATGGGCGAGACGAAACCGCCGAGGATGAACCCCCGCTCCGTCAGGAGCCGAGGTAGCGGAGGACGGCCAGGACGCGGCGGCTGTAGCCGCCGTCGCCGGACAGGCGGAGCTTGTCGAAGATCGCGTTGATGTGCTTCTCGACGGCGCTCTGCGAGATGTAGAGGTGGGCGGCGATCGACGCGTTGGTGTGGCCCTGGGCCATGTGGGACAGTACGTCGCGCTCGCGGGCGGTGAGGTGGCTCAGCGGGTCGACGTGCGTCGTACGGGCGAGGAGCTGCCTGACCACCTCTGGGTCGAACGCCGCGCCGCCCGCGCCCACCCGTTCCAGCGCGTCCAGAAACTCCTGCACCTGGGCGACCCGGTCCTTGAGCAGGTAGGGGCGAGCTGAGCGTGCCCTATCCCGAACGGATCGCACGCCAGTTCGCGACGCTGCTCGGCGCCGAGGGCCAGGTGCGCTCGCTGCGCGGCGCCGAGCCGCTCACCGACGCCCAGATCGAGGAGATCGCCCGGGAGACCGCGGATCTGATCATCCGCGCCTGCCGGGTCCAGTGATGACGCCCTGACGGGCTACCCGCCGAACCGCGCGATGAGCTCCTGGTACGTGGCGAAGGCCGGCTTCGGCTCGTAGTCGTCGGTCAGGAGGCCGAAGCTGTGGAACATCCCCGGCACGCCGCTGTCGGCGTCGCGCAGGGTGAAGTGCGTGTAGGCGCCGACCCCGACCGTGGTCCGGCACTCGGCGATCGCCCGGACGGTGGTCTCCAGGACCTCGGCCTGCCGCTCGGGTGACCGGTCCGGGCCGGTGGGCCAGCCGTTCTCCGTGATGTGCAGCGGGACCTCGGAGGCGATGCCGGCGGGTGCGAGGCGCTCGGCGCGATGCATTCCGAGCAGGCCGGTGACGGCGTCGTACAGGCGGTCCAGGGGTACCGGCTGGAAGACGTCGGGGAAGAAGTCCAGGCCCATGTAGCCGAGGGCGTCGACGAACCGCTCGCCGCCCAGGTCCGTGACCGAGGCGATGAAGTCGGCGCCCGGCCCGAACAGCGGCGTGGTGTTGAAGCCGACCCGGAGACGGTCGAAGCCCTGCCGCCTGGCCTCGTCGGCGGCGGCGACCACCCCTTCCACGAGGGCCTCCCGCACGCGCGGGTAGTACCCGTCGAGCGTCGCGTTGCCCGTCATGTTGGGCTCCTCGGTGACCTGCAGCGTCGCGGTCCGGTGCCCGTGACGGCGGACCAGGTCGCGGACGAAGCCGACGTATCCGGCCACGTCCCCGCTGCGGGACTGGTACTGGGCGACCAGGTCCAGGACCAGCCCGTCTCCGGCGTACTGCTCGACACGTTCCGGGCTCTGGGTCACCTCGCGGGTGTCGTCGGCGTCGACGAACGAGATGTATCCACGGACCAGGAACGGGCGGCCGCCGGGCCTCAGCCGGTCGAGGGCGGCCCGGATCCGTTCGGGGTCGTCCTTCGGGCCGGTGGCCAGGCCCCCGGTGTCGTCGCCCGTCGCTCCCCCGGGGTAGATCCCGAAGAGCAGGCCGTCGCTCATCGTCGTTCTCCTTCGTCGTCACGGTGCTCGGGCCACGGCAGGGCTCCGGTGACGATCTGCTCGGCGGTGGCCTCGACCCAGGCCAGCTCGCTGCGCGCCATGTGCAGCGCGTAGTCGGCCTCGATCACGAACAGGCGCGGCACCTCGCCCGACCGCAACGCGTCATTCAGGGCCCGTTCGTCGTCGGCGATGGCGGCCCGGAGCCGGTCGGCGCGCTCCCGCAGCGCGGCGCGGGCCCCGTCCGGGCCCAGCGCCCCGAGGTACGCCACGGCGGTGAGGAAGACCGGGAACTCCCGTCGCGGGTTGCGGATCTGCTCGTCGAGCCGCTCGACGAAGACGGCGCGCCCCGTCTCGGTCAGCGCGTAGACCGTCCGGGCCGGCCGGTTCCCCTCCTGGAACCGCTCCCGTGGCGTGATCCAGCCTTCGCGCTCGAGGGCGGCCACCACGTCGTACAGCGATCCCCGGTTGATCCGGACACTGGCGTCCTTGCCGCGCTCGCGGAGCACGGACGCCATCTCGTACGGGTGCATGGGCCGTTCCATCAGCAGCCCCATCACCGCCAGCCCCAGCGGGTTGTCGGCACTCCGCGGCATAGTCGCCTCCTGATATCAGAAACCGACTATATCTCAGACGGCGGAGTCGCCATTGACGCGGAGCCCCGGACCCGGTGCGGCACACGGTGACCGTGCCACCGTCCATCGAGCGCGCTGCGGAGACCTGACCGCCGTCGGCGCCTTCGCTTCGGGGCGGTCGGCTACGGGCCGTCGAAAGTCAAGATGTCGCCGGGCTGGCAGCCGAGTTCGCGGCAGATGGCGCTGAGGGTGGTGAAGCGGATCGCCTTGGCACGGTCGTTCTTGAGGATGGACAGGTTGACGACGGTCACGCCGACGCGCTCGGCGAGTTCGGCCAGGGTCATGCCGCGCTCGGCCAGCAGACGGTCCAGGCGGACCTTGATCTGGTGCGGCTCCTCCGGCGGCATCAGACCAGCCCTTCGGTGTCGGCACGCAGCCGGGTGCCCTGACGGAACGCTTCGGCCGCGGCGGCCAGCAGGAGTGCCAGCAGCACGTAGGGACCCGAGAGCTCGTAGGCGATTGGGACTTTGGAGCTCAGCTGCGTGCCGCTCACCAGGAGGGCGGTGGTGACGGTGTCGACCAGCGGGATGAGCGTTGCGAGGACCAGGACCGCTACGGCGATGACGCCCAGCCGCCGGGTGTTCTGCGCGATGAAGACGTCGCCGTCACGAAGGCTGCGGACCATCCGGCGGAGCAGCTCCAGGATCACCAGCAGGAGCAGCGCCCTGGTGACGCCGGGGAGCACGAGCAACAGGCGCTCGGTGAGGTCGGGGTGGGTGAAGGCCAGCTCACCGGCGCGCGTGCCGCGGAGCGACGCGCCACCTGACGCGATGACGGCGGGCGAGCGCGTGACGTCGTGGAGCTCGACCTTGCGGATGTGCGCCGGCGGAAGCGCTCCGGTCACCCGCAGGATGGGGAGGAGGACGCCGGAGAGACCCACCAGCAGCAGGGCCAGGCCGAGGGCCGCTGCCAGGGTGCGATTGTCACTCCGGCTCCACATCTGCCAGGGCTTGCCGCTCATACTCGCTCCACTCACCGGGGCATATCGTTGTTCGATAATAACGATAAACGATATGCCGCCGATGCGGGAGCCGTAGCAGGGAGAGGTCGCCTAACGCAGGACGTGGCGGTCCGCCCAGGCGGAGATGGCGGTCGCGATCTCCGCTGGGCGGTCCTCGGCGGCGTGGTGGCCGGCCTTGCCGCAGGAGACGGTCTCCAGGGCTGCGATATTGGCCGCACACCAGGCGGCCATCTCCTCGCCGATGAGCAGCGTGGGCGAGCCCTCGAAGGTCATGAGGAGCTTCGGCACGTCCGGGCTCTTCGCCAGCCACGCGTCGTACGCCTCGATGCGGGCGACCAACTCGGCGGGATCACCGCCGAGCGGTATCTGGCGCGCCCAGGCGAGGATCGGGCGGCGGCTCTCCGGGGTCGGGTACGGGGCGAGGTAGGTCTGCAGCTCCTCGTCGGCCACCGGGGTGAGCACGCCGCCGGTGAACGCCGAGCGGAGGAAGAGGTTCTGCTCCAGGACCATCTCCTCGCCCGTCCCGGGCGTGCGGATGGCCTCGGAGCGCTTGCGCGCCTGCGGCGACAGGTCCTCCCAGGCCATCGGCTTGACGATGCTCTCGAAGAACGCCAGCCCGAGGACCCGGTCGGGGTGGCGGGCCGCCCAGTCGAAGGCGAGCGCCCCGCCCCAGTCGTGGCCCACCAGGACGACCTGCTCCAGACCGAGGGCGTCGAACCAAGCGTCGAGGTAGCGGGCGTGATCAGCGAAGTCGTAGGAGATGCCGGGCTTGCCGGAGCGGCCCATTCCGATGAGGTCGGGGGCGAGCAGCCGGCCCGCGCCAACGCCGGGCAGGACGTTCCGCCACACATGGGACGAGGCCGGGTTGCCGTGGAGGAAGACGAAGGTCGTCCCTTCGCCGGAGTCCTCGTAGTGGATGGTCGAGTCGAGCACGTTGATCTCTGGCATGTCAGGAGTCCCTTCGCGAGCGATCAAGGGGGGCGTCGAGAAGGGCCGTCAGGTCGCGGACGAACGCCGCGGTCCGTGCGTCGTCCTGCCCGCCGAGCGGGGCCAGCAGCTGATCCAGCAGCTCCTGGACCAGCTGGATGGCCGGTCGGACGACGTCGCGCCCTTTCTCGGTGAGGGTGAGGCGGACCGTCCGGGTGTCGGCGAGGTCGCGGGTGCGCGCGATGAGGCCGTCGGCCTCCAGCGAGCGGGCGAGCTTCGAGACGTACAGCGGCTCCAGGCCGGTGTGGTCGGCCAGCTCACGCTGGCTGGGCCGCGACCCGGAGTGCTCGATCCCGAACAGCGACGACAGCATCACGTACTGGGCGTGTGTGAGGCCCAGCGGCGCGAGCGCGCGGTCCACCGCGACGCGCCATTTGTTCGCCAGCCGCCAGACCAGGTAGCCCGGCGTCGGCCCCTTCGGTGCCTTAGCCATGCCAGTTACAGTACATGGCTACAGTAGCCATGGCTAGTATTTCCCTTCAGAGATCACCAGCCGGTGGCGGGCCTCGGACTAACGACCCGTCTCGTGGGTCTTCACGAGGCGTTTCGGTGCGGTCAGCCGCCACGCGTCGGTGAGGAGCTCGCGGAGGTGATCACCGTCGATCCGCGCCACGTCGACGCCGATCCAGCCGTGCCGCCCGACGTACGCCGGGAAGGAGAAGATCTCCGGGTCCTCGGCGAGCAGGGCCGTCTGCTCGTCCTTGGTGGCCTTCACGCTCGCCGACGCGCCGTCGTCCGACAGCATCGCGAAGATCTTGTCGCGGACCCGGAACGTCGCCCTGCCCCAGGTCTCCCGCTCCTCGGCCTCGGGCAGCGCGAGCGCGAACCCGCGGAACTCCTCTACGGACGACATCCGCGCCTCCTGTCTCGCTGAACCGCCGTACGAAGAATGGCAGCCGGCGCCGACATTCAGAGGCGCGAAGCGTGCCGGTGGTCGTCCTCGTCCTCCGGGCCCTTCGGGACCCGGCAGGCGTACTCCAGGAACAGCGCCGCGCCGATGAGCGCGATACCGGCCAGGGCCGTCCCGCCGCTGACGAAGAAGTCACGCCGGGGCGTCGGCTTGTCCAGCGACGAGGCCAGGAAGACGGCCATGCCGGCGAAGCCGCCGACCAGCACGGCCGCCGCGTGCGAGCTCGCCTTGCCCAGGGCGGCCAGGCGTGCGGCGACCAGCGGCTCGACCGGCTTGGTGCCGGGCTTGTGCTGGATCCGGGCGCGGGTGAAGAAGGCGGTGTACAACTCACCCAGGGCGAGCAGCAGCAGCGACGGCACCATCGTCCAGGGCAGCGGCGGCAGCGAGGTGTACCAGAAGCGCACCACCGCCCACACGACGACGGCGACACCGACCAGTACGGCGGCCAGGATCGCGATCCGTGTCGGTTTCACGCGGGCGGCTGCAGGGCTAGGTCGTCGCGGCGCCGGAGCTCCTGACCGGCGACCGAGGGCAGCAGGTCCACGATCCGGCCGTGGCCCGGCAGCGAGGCGTCCGGGTCGACGTCCGCCCACGGGACCAGCACGAACGCCCGCTCGTGGGCGCGCGGGTGCGGCAGGGTCAGCTCCGGGGCGTCCGACGTCACGTCGTTCACGGTGACGATGTCGATGTCGAGCGTGCGCGGCCCCCAGCGGACCACCCGCACACGGTCCATCGACTCCTCGATGTTCAGCACTCGCTCGAGCAACGACTGCGGCGCGACGCTGCTGTCCGCCACGATCACCACGTTGAGGAAGTCGTCCTGCTCCGGACCCCCGACGGGCTTGGTCTCATAGACCGGGGAGATCGCGACGAAGTCGAGGCCGGGCGCGTCGAACAGCGCGTCTATGCCCTCCTGCAGGTTGTCGAGGCGGTCGCCGAGGTTGCTGCCCAGCGACAGCACGGTCCGGCGCTTCTGCTCGGTAGTCGTCATGAGCGGCTCCGGTGGATCGTCACGGCCACGTCTGTGAACGGGTGCGGCACGGGGGCGTTCGGCTTGTGCACGGTGATTTCCACGCTCTCCACCTGTGCCGTGTCGAGGCAGCGGGCCGCCAGGCGCTCGGCCAGCGTCTCGATCAGGTTGACGGGTTCGCCTTCGACGACGGACACCAGCCGGTCGGCCAGTGCGCCGTAGTCGACGGTACGCAATAGATCATCTCCGGCCGCGGCGGGGCGGATGTCAAGGCCCAGAGCGACGTCGATGATGAATTCTTGGCCGAGCTCACGCTCGGCGGGCAGCGCGCCGTGTCGGCCCCATGCCCGCAGGCCCCGCAGCACGATCCGGTCTGTGCTCACTGCCGCGCTCGCCTTCTTACTCGCTCGGTGCTGCTCACCGCGCGTTCCTCGCTCACTCGGCCACTTCTTCTTCCCTGCCCAGCACGGGCGAGCCATGGTGGAGCCACAGCCGCCACCCGGTCTCGGTACGTACGAACACGTTGGTGGTCACGACGCTTCCCCCGGACGTGAGGCCGATCTCGGTCTCCTCCGCCGCGGTGATGATGTTCTCCGCGCAGCTGACGACGGCCTGGTCGCCGGAGATCCTGATCTGGGTGTCCGTGAGCACGAACTGGATGTACGGGGTGTTCGCCATGATCAGCGCCCAGGAGCGGAGGACCGCGCTGCGGCCGCGGATCAGCGGCCAGCCCGGGTGCACGCACACCACGTCGTCGGCGTGCGAGCCGTCGGCCCAGACCGCCCCCATCCGGTCGAGATCGGCCGACTCGAAGGCGGCGTAGAACTCCGCGTGCGCCACCTCGACCGCGTGTACTTCCAGCTCGGTCACCGGGCGGCTCCCCATGCCGCCGCGACGCGTACGGCGTCGGCGTTGGGGCGGACGTCGTGCACACGTACGCACCAGGCCCCAGCGGCGGCGGCCAGCGCGGTGATCGCCACCGTCGCGTCGTCGGACTCGGCAAACGGGCGTGGCGTGCCGTCGGGGGCGGCGAGCAGCCTGCCCAGGAACCGTTTACGGGACGCGGCCACGAGGACGGGGTGGCCCAGAGCCCGCAGGGCGTCGAGGTGGGCCAGGAGGGTCCAGTTGTGGTTGTCCTCGGGCCGCTTGGCGAAGCCGAGCCCGGGATCGACGATCACCAGGGACGGGTCGACGCCCTCGTCGATGACCGCCTCGATGCGGGCCCGAAGCTCGTCGCGTACCTCGCGCACCACGTCGGCGTACACCGCGCGCTTGTCCATGTCATGGCTGTGCCCACGCCAGTGCATCACCACGTACGGGACGGCGGCCTTGGCCACCACCCGGGGCATGGCGGGGTCGGCGAGCCCGCCGCTCACGTCGTTGACCAGCCGGGCCCCGGCGGCGATGGCGGCCTCGGCGACCTCCGCCCGCATCGTGTCGACGCTGACCGGCACACCCTCGGCGGAGAGCGCCTCGATCACCGGGATCACACGGCGCAGCTCCTCGCGCAGCGAGACCCGCTGGGCGCCCGGCCGGGTCGACTCGCCTCCGACGTCGACGATGTCGGCGCCCTCGGCGACGAGGTCGAGGCCCCGCCGGATCGCGGCATCGTGGTCGAACCAGGCACCACCGTCGGAGAAGGAGTCGGGCGTGACATTGACGACGCCCATGACGAGACAGCGCCCTGGGTCGGGCAGGCCGGCGACGCTCATGGTCATGCGCTCAGCCTATGGGCTCGCCGCGCGGGCCGTACTGCCGGGTCAGGTGCGCCTGGAGGGGCGTTTGAGGCCAGGGATGCGCAGGCGCGGCCAGACGATGAACGCCTCCGCCTCCAGGGCGGCCAGCGCGATACGGGGCGCGTCGCCCGGGCTCGGGTAGACGAAGAACCTCGGCTGCCACACCGGTTGGAACTTCGCGTTGAACTTGTACAGCGACTCGATCTGGAACCAGCGCGACAGGAAGATCAGCAGGCCGCGCCAGGCCTTGAGGACGGGTCCGGCGCCGATCCGCTCGCCGCGGGCCAGCGCCGCGCGGAAGACGGCGAAGTTCAGCGAGACCCGCTTGACGCCCAGGTCGGTGGCCGCCTTGATCGCCTCGACGATGAGGAAGTCGTTGAGACCGGGCTGGGCGGCGCGGTCGCGGCGCATCAGGTCGAGGGACAGGCCGTCGGTGCCCCAGGGGACGAAGTGCAGGATCGCGTGCAACTCGCCGTCGTTGGTCGCGGTGGCGATCACGCACTCCTCGTCGCCGCGCTCGCCCACGCGGCCCAGCGCCATCGAGAACCCGCGCTCGGTGTCGGTGCCGCGCCACGCGTCGGCCTGGTCCCACAGCGCCTTGAGCTCGTCGGGCGCGAAGTCCTTCTCGCGGCGGACCTCGGCGGTGTACCCCTGGCGGGCCACCCGGTTGACCATCTGGCGAACATTGCGCATCGTCCGGCCTTCGAGGGAGAACTCCGCGACGTCGACGACCGCCTCGTCGCCGAGCTCGAGCGCCGACAGGCCCGTGTCCCGGCACCAGATCTCCGCGCCCAGCTCGCTGCAGCCCATCACGGCGGGCGCCCAGGCATGCCGGGCCGCCTCCTCCAGGAACGCCTCGATGGCGCCGGGCCACGCCTCCGGGTCGCCGATCGGGTCGCCCCCGGCCAGCATCACGCCGGACACCACGCGGTAGGTGACGCACGCCTTCCCGGTCGGGGACCAGATGACGCTCTTGTCCCGGCGGAGGGAGAAGTAGCCGAGCGAGTCGCGGGCGCCCTGGCGGGCGAGCAGGTCCCGGATCCGGTCCTCGTCCGCGGCGGACAGCGACGGGGCGGGCTCGGCCGGCCGCAGGAACAGGTAGATCGTCGTCCCGGCCGTGAACAGGCCGAGGCTGCCCAGCATCGAGCTGAACAGGTCGTTCCGGCGGTCGGAGACGAACGTGACCGGCCCGGACGCGCCGAACAGGCCGCCGATCACGTGCCGCAGGCGCTCGGCGAAGGTGTAGTCGCGGACGAGCCCGTGGTGGTTCAGCGCGATGAACAGCAGACCGACCCCGACGCTGGCCGCGGCGAGGAACGACCCGACCCACAGGGCCCGCCACCGGGTCCGCGGGTCGCCGGTGGCGTAGAACTCGTCGCGGAAGTAGATCAGCGCCCCGAAGATCACGGCGGCGACGATGGCCGACAGCGCGAAGTCCTTGACCGCGTGGGAGACGATCGTGAAGGCGAGCAGGCCGACGACCGCGCGCCACGCGCGGCGCTTGCGGCGGCGCAGGCCGTGGGACAGCAGGAGCAGGAGCAGCCCGGCGACGAGCGTGGCCGTACGGGCCGCGTTGTTCAGCGAGCCGGGGACGTACTCGTCGAGGCGCACCATCCGACGGTGCCACTCGGGCAGCAGGGCGCCGATGACGTCGTGGAGGCCGATCAGGAACGACAGCCACCCGGCGGTGGCCGGGACCCAGCGCCTCCGGGTACGGCGGTCCAGCGTGCCGGTGTTTTCGTCCGGCTCGGCGCGGCGCGGTGCGTCGCGCTTCGTCTCCTCCATCAGCGGCCCCACAGCGTCGTCGACCGGGTTTCCCCGGCATGCCGGCAACACCGACATCGGTTCCTAGAGAGGTTTGACGATCGGTCAGCGTCAAGAGTTCGCGGGCGGCCTGCTTGGTCAGTAAGCCGTCACTGCGCGGACAGCTGTCAGCGGCCCAGAATTAGGCTCATCGCCTCTGCGCGGGTGCTGGGCGAGTCGCGGAAGTCCCCCCGCACCGCGGAGGTCACCGTCTTCGCGCCCGGCTTGCGCACCCCGCGCATGGTCATGCACAGGTGCTCGGCCTCGATGACGACGATCACGCCGCGCGGCTTCAGGACCTCCATGAGCGCGTCGGCGATCTGCGACGTCATCCGCTCCTGCACCTGGGGGCGCCGGGCGTACACGTCGACGAGCCGGGCGAGCTTGGACAGTCCCGTGATCTGCCCGCGTTCGTTCGGCGTGTAGCCGACGTGCGCGACGCCGTGAAACGGCACGAGATGGTGCTCGCAGGTGCTGTACACCTCGATGTCCTTGACGAGCACCATCTCGTCGTGGTCGGCGTCGAACACCGTGGTGAGCACGTCCTCGGGCCGCTGCCGCAGCCCGGCGAACTGCTCGGCGTACGCGCGGGCGACCCGCGCCGGGGTGTCGAGCAGCCCGTCGCGGTCGGGGTCCTCCCCGACCGCGATCAGGATCTCACGGACCGCCTTCTCGACCCTTGCGTGGTCGATCGGCGGTCCGTGCGGTTCGAGCTCTTCGCTCACGCCTTGCCTTCGGAATCGGTGTCCTGGTGGTGCTCACCGAGCACCGGGCGGGACGAACCGCTGCCGTTGCCCTGGGTGAGGTCCTGGACGTCCTTCGGGCCGAGCAGCGCCAGCTCCTTCGGCGTCAGCACCGGCGGGCGGTCGGACGGCAGCCGCTTGCCATAGCCGCTGTACGACGGGTTCGCCGGCCGCTTTTGAATCGGCGCGAAGATCTCCAGCACCTGGCTCTTGGAGAGCGTCTCCTTGTCCATGAGCTCGAGCACCAGGTTGTCGAGTACGTCGCGGTACTCGACGAGGATCTCCCACGCGATGTCGTGCGCGGACTCGATGAGCCGCCGGACCTCGTCGTCGATCGCCGAGGCGATCTCCTCGGAGTAGTCGCGGCTGTGCGACATCTCCCGGCCGAGGAACGGCTCGGCGTTGTTGTCGCCGAACTTCCGGGCGCCGAGGCGCTCGGACATGCCGTACTCGGTGACCATCTTGCGGGCGATCGAGGTCGCCTTCTCGATGTCGTTGGCCGCGCCGGTCGTCGGCTCGTGGAACACCAGCTCCTCGGCCGTACGGCCGCCGAGCAGCATGCCGAGCTGGGCGAGCATCTCCGAACGGCTGGCGAGGAACTTGTCCTCCATCGGCAGCGTCATCGTGTAGCCCAGCGCCTGGCCGCGCGACAAGATCGTGATCTTGTGCACGGGGTCGGCGTTCGGCAGCGCGTGCGCCACGAGCGCGTGACCGCCCTCGTGGTAGGCGATCGTCTTCTTCTCCTGGTCGGACATGACCCGGCTCTTGCGCTCCGGCCCCGCCATGACCCGGTCGATCGACTCTTCCAGGGTGTTCATGTCGATCTGCTTGCGATCCTGCCGTGCCGTCAGCAGCGCCGCCTCATTGATCACGTTCGCGAGGTCGGCACCGGTGAAGCCCGGCGTACGGCGCGCGATCGTGTCCAGTTCGACGTCCGGCGCGAACGGCTTGCCGCGGCCGTGCACCCGCAGGATGCCCTTCCGGCCCTCGAGATCGGGCCGGTCGATGACGATCTGGCGGTCGAAACGGCCCGGGCGCAGCAGCGCCGGGTCGAGGATGTCCGGCCGGTTGGTCGCGGCGATCAGGATGACGCCGCCCTTGACGTCGAAGCCGTCCATCTCGACGAGCAGCTGGTTCAGCGTCTGCTCGCGCTCGTCGTGACCGCCGCCGAGGCCCGCACCGCGGTGCCGGCCGACGGCGTCGATCTCGTCGACGAAGATGATCGACGGGGCGTTCGCCTTGGCCTGCTCGAACAGGTCACGGACTCGCGAGGCGCCGACACCGACGAACATCTCGACGAAGTCCGAACCGGAGATCGAGTAGAACGGCACGCCCGCCTCGCCCGCGACCGCGCGCGCCAGCAGCGTCTTACCGGTACCGGGCGAGCCGTACAGCAGCACGCCCTTGGGGATCTTCGCCCCGATCGCCTGGAACTTGGCGGGGTTCTGCAGGAACTCCTTGATCTCCTGCAGCTCCTCGATCGCCTCGTCCGCTCCGGCGACGTCCGCGAAGGTCGTCTTGGGGGTGTCCTTCGTGACCAGCTTGGCCCGCGACTTGCCGAAGTTCATCACCCGCGAGCCGCCGCCCTGCATCTGGTTCATGATGAACAAGAAGATCAGCACGACGACCACGATCGGCAGGAAGCTGAACAGCAGGCTCAAAAAGACGTTCTGCTTCGGCACCGAGGTGTTGTAGCTCTTCAGCTGACCGGCATCGGTCTTGCTCTGCAGCAACTTGGCCAGGTCGTTGCCCTGGCCGCTGACCCACGAGGCCTGCAGCTGCTTGCCGTTCTTGAGCTTGACCTCGATCCGCTGATCCTTGTCGATGATCTGGGCGGAGGTCACCTCGTTGTTCTGGATGGCCTGGATGACCCTCGAGGTGTCGGCCTTCTCGTACGAGCCGCCGGGATTGATCCCGTACATGACGAGGAGCACCAGCGCCCCGAAGGCCAGAATCCATAGCAACGGCCCGCGAAAGTAGCGCTTCAGATCCATTTATGCGGTGCCCCGCGATGGGGCCCGTCCCTCCTGACCAGCGTCTTCAAGACCTCGCCGCGTAAGGCGGCGAGGCGGCCTTCCCGAGTGTGGCTCCCCGCATTACAGCCGGGGTACCGAAGGTACACCGGTCTCACGGAAGGCCGCAGCACGACGACCGGGTGCCCTACTTCGCAACGTGCAACGTACTAAGCTAACCCTCTTGTTCCCCACTTCCACCGTAGACGTGTGGCGCAAGTGTTCCCACGAACGGAAGGTTGCGATACCTCTCGGAGTAGTCGAGGCCGTAACCGATCACGAACTCGTTGGGGATGTCGAATCCGACGTACTTCACGTCGACCTCGATCTTGGCGGCCTCCGGCTTGCGCAGCAGCGTGCACACCTCCAGTGAGGCCGGGCCGCGCGACTCGAGGTTGCTCATCAGCCAGTGGAGGGTGAGCCCCGAGTCGATGATGTCCTCGACGATCAGGACGTGCCGGTCCATGATGTCCGCGTCCAGGTCCTTGAGGATGCGCACCACGCCGGAGGACTGCGTGCCCGAGCCGTACGAGGAGACGGCCATCCAGTCCATGGAGATCGGCGCGTGCAGCGCGCGGGCCAGGTCGGCCATGACCATGACCGCGCCCTTCAGTACCCCGACGAGCAGGATCTCCCGGCCCGCGTAGTCGGCGTCGATCTGGGCTGCGAGCTCCCGGATCTTTCTTTGGAGCTCTTCCTCCGGAATGAGCACCTTCTCCAGATCTGCCCGCATGTCCATTTCGTCCACCGCAGAGCCTTTCGCGATCATGCGGCCACCGGCCGCGTCACTCCCTGCCCGCCCGAACAGTCCGGGTCGCCTGGCTTGTTTCGGACGGCCCGAAGAGCAGCTTTTCATACCTGCGCCACGCCCGGACGTGGCCGGGTAGGTCCACGTGAGACTGCCCCCGCCACGCCGTGACGAGGGCGTCCACCGCGTCGACGTGGACGGCCGCCAGGGTGCCCGGTGGGCTGCCCGCGGCGATCGCCGCACGCCGCAGAACGCGGGTCCGCACCGCACGCGGCAGCCCGCTCAGCACGTCGATCCGCAACCCGTCCCCGGGCGGGTCGGCGGCCTCCTGGAGTGCCTGCTCGGCCCAGGCGTCGAGGGCGTCGGCGTCGTCGCGCAGCATCCGCGCCGTACGGGCCAGCGCGGCCGCCACTCCCGGTCCGAGCTCTTTCTCCAGTACGGGCAGCACGTCCCGGCGGATCCGCGCCCGTGCGAAGGCCGGGTCGCCATTGTGCGGGTCGTCCCACGGCGCCAGGCCCATCGCCATACAGGCCCGGCGGATCAGGTCACGGTCGAGGTCGAGCAGCGGACGGCGGTAGCGGCCCGCCGCCGTCGCCATCCCGGCGAGAGACCGCGCGCCCGAGCCGCGCGCCAGGCCGAGCAGTACGGTCTCGGCCTGGTCGTCCAGCGTGTGCCCGAGCAGCACGGCGGTGGCGCGGTGACGCGCGGCGGCGTCGGCGAGCGCGGCGTACCGCGCCTCACGGGCGGCCGCCTCGGGGCCGCCGGACTCCCCGACGACGACACGGACGGCCTCGACCGGGTCGAGACCGAGCCCCGCCATCGTCCGTACGACGTCGGCGGCGCGCTCGGCCGAGCCCTCCTGCAGGCCGTGGTCGACGGTGATCCCGCCGGCTCGATGGCCGGATCTGGCCGCCTCGAAGGCCAGCGCTCCGGCCAGCGCGAGCGAGTCGGCGCCGCCGCTGCACGCGACGAGCACCAGGTCGCCCGGCTCGATCTCGCGGAGGGTACGGCGGACCGCCAGGCGTACCGCCGCGACCGCCGGATCAGGTCCCACGCCCCCATTCTCCAGGGCGGCGACCGGCGACGGGGCGGCCCCCGCCGAATACGGCCCCCTGACTGCCGGTCGGCTGAGGCCCCGTCCGCCAGTCACTCGCCGAGGGACGGTCCGCATCCGCGCACGCGGTCACTCGCCGACGGGTGGTAGCTCCGGTTTGCCGATGACGCGGCCGATCCACAGCGTGGGGTCCTGGATCTCGGAGTGGGTCGGCAGGGTGTTCGGCGAGGTCCAGACGCGGTTGAACCCGTCCATGCCGACCTGGTCGATGACCTGCCTGACGAACCGGGAGCCCTCGGCGTACTGCTTCATCTTCAGGTCCAGGCCGAGCAGCCGGCGGATGGCCCGGTCCACCTGGGACCCGCCCTCGCGGCGGTGCTGGAACCTGGCGCGGATCTCCGCGACGCTGGGCACCACCTCGGGGCCGACGGCGTCCATCACGTAGTCGCCGTGCCCCTCGGCGAGGGTCATCACGGCGGTCAGGCGGTCGAGAATCTCGCGCTGCTCCGGTGTCTGGATGGCGTCGATGAGGTTGCCCTCGCCGCCGCGTACCGCGTCCGCGACCGCCTCGCCCACGTCGCGCAGCCGGTCGAGCAGCGCCCCCGGGTCGAGGTCGGCGGCCAGCAGGAACGCCGTCATCTGGTCCTGGACGTAGGCGCGCAGCCACGACACCGAAGCGAACTGCGCCCGGTGCGTCTCCTCATGCAGGCACACCCACAGCCGGAAGTCATGTGTGTCGACGTCGAGCTCCTGCTCGGCGCTGACGATGTTGGGCGCGACGAGCGTCAGCCGGCCCGTCGGCGCGCGGCCGGTCGGGTCCGGCGGTAGGAACAGCTCGTACTGGCCGAGCACTCGGCTGGCCATGTACGCGAGGATCGCCCCCACCTGGGCTCCGGTCACGCGTGAGCCCACGGCCTGGACGACCGCGCCGCCGGCGGCTCCGCCCAGCCCGCCGATACCGCCGAGCATCCCGCCGCCCCGGCGCTCCTGAAGCTGTTCCATCAGGGGTTCGAGGACGACGCGGAAACCGTCGACGTTCGCCTTGATCCACCCCGGCCGGTCGACGACCTTGGCCGGTGACGGGTCGAGCCCGCCGTCCATTCCGGTGAACTCACGGACATGGCCCTGCGCGATCCGCGACAGCTCTCTGAGCTCGACGACGACCTGGCGGGCCTCGGTGGGGCTCACCTGGGGTCCCGAGCGGACGAGGCGTGTCCCCGTCTGTACGGCGACGTTCCAGTCGATCATGGATGCTGGCATCACAAACCTCTCCGGCCGGGCACCTCTACCGTACGTCCCCGCTCTTGTCCGGGGCATACCCATGTCCGCCCAACGCGTGAACGGGCGCCGACGACTCCCGGAGGGTTCGCGGCGGTCGGCGACGGCCGACTCCGGAAAGCGTCGCCAAGGTCGGCCGGTCGCCTGCCAGAACGATCGCCGAGGTCAGCGGCAGCCGCATGCCGTGAGGCTGCCCGCCGACTCCGGGAGGTTTCGCGAACGTCGGCCGGTCGGCTCCCAGAGCGATCGCGGAGGTCAGTGGCAGCCACACGTCGTGAGGCTGCCCGCCAAGCGGTCGAGTGCGGCCAGCGCGGCGGTCGCGTCCGTGACGTGGTTGGCCATGAAGGCGAACGAGAGGAGCCGCCCGTCGGCGTCGTAGGCCACTCCGGCGAGGGTGTTGACGCCGTCGAGCGTGCCGGTCTTGCCGCGGACGAGGCCCATTCCGGTGGCGGACGGGCCGGTGCGGTAGCGGTTCGCGAGGGTGCCGGAGAAGCCGCCGATCGGCATCCCGGACATCACCGAGGCCAGCTCCGGGTGGGCGGGCGAGGCGCCGGCCACCAGGATCCTGGCCAGGGCGTTCGGGGTGATCCGATTCTGGGCGGACAGGCCGCTGCCGTCGACGGTGTCCACGCCGGTACCGAGGCCGAGCCGCGCCAGCGTCTCGTGTACGGCCGCCGCTCCCCCGGCGAACGACGCCGGCCGGTGGCGGGCGAGGGCCACCTGCCGGGCCATCGCCTCGGCGATGTCGTTGTCGCTGCGGGTCAGCAGCTCCTCCACCAGTGCCGAGACCGGCGGGGACTGCACGGCGCCGAGCTGCTGTGCGCCCTGGGGGGCGGTGGTGGACGCGCCGACCGTCGCGAAGATCCCCTGCTTCTTCAGCAGTTTCACGAACGCGTCGACGGCGATGTGGGTCGCGTTCGCGACGCGCTGGTGCGCTGTCGGGGCGACCCGGCCCTCGTCCACCTCGAGCGCGGACACGGGGGAGACGTCGCCTTCGGCGACGTACTCGGACTTCCAGCCGGGCCCCATCTGCGAGCCCTGGTAGAGCGACAGGTCATAGTCCACCCGGACGCGCCGAGTGCCGGCCGCCTTCAGCGCGGCGGCGGTCTGCTTGGCCAGATCGGCGAGCGAGGCCGGCCGGGGGTAGGCGTTCTTGGCCGCCGTACGGGTCAGGGTGGGGTCGCCGCCGCCGACGAGGATGACGCCACCGCCGCCCTTCACGGCCTTGGTGGTGAGCCGGTGGTCGGGCCCGACCGCCGCGAGGACCGCCGTCGAGGTGGTCAGTTTGGTGGTCGAGGCGGGAACGGCGGGCTTGTCGGCGTTGCTCGCGTACAGCGCGCGGCCGGTGGCCACGTCGATCACGGTGCCGGTCAGGTTCGAGCCCATCCCGGCCGCGCGCATCAGCCCGTCCAGTCGCGACGTGAGGTCGCCCGCCGCCGGCAGCGGCGCGGTCGCGGCCGTGGGGCCCAGCGCCGGTGCCGCCGCGGTCACGAGTGCCCGGTCCGCAACGGTTGGTGGGCGTACCGCCAGGGAACGGTCTGGTGTGAGCTTGACCACTGCGAGCGCGGCGGCGACGAGGAAAACGTTCAGGAGCGCCAGTGTGAGCATGGCCACGACGCGCTCAGGCCTCGGCACGTGACGCCCCTCCCCCATCGCCGTGCACTCATGACGTGCGACATGCTTGTACGAGCCAACATCCAACCAGAACTACCTCGGCCCGCCCCGGGGAGCGGAGGACATTGTGGAATTCGACGTAACTATCGAGATTCCTAAAGGTCAGCGCAACAAATACGAGATGGACCACGAAACCGGACGAATCCGACTTGACCGGATGTTGTTCACCTCCACCCAGTATCCCGCTGATTACGGGTTCATCGACAACACCCTGGGCGAGGACGGCGACCCTCTCGACGCTTTGGTCCTGCTCCAGGAGCCGACGTTCCCCGGCTGCCTGATCCGGTGCCGAACGGTCGGGATGTTCCGGATGACCGACGAGGCCGGCGGCGACGACAAGGTGCTGTGCGTCCCCGCCACGGACCCGCGCATGGAACACCTGCGCGACATCCACCACGTTCCCGAGTTCGACCGCCTGGAGATTCAGCACTTCTTCGAGGTCTACAAGGACCTCGAGCCCGGCAAGTCCGTCGAGGGCGCGAGCTGGACCGGCCGTACGGAGGCCGAGGCCGAGATCGAGCGTTCGCTCAAGCGGGCGGCCCAGCACGGTCACTGAGCGGCAGCGGGGCGGGTGGCTCCGGCGTAATCCGGGCGGAACGCCGGGGAGATCCGCACCCGTGCCCCGGTGAACGGCGCCTCCACCATCTGGCCGTTGCCGATGTAGATCCCGACGTGATGGATCGTGCCCGGGTCGGCGGGGTCATGCGCGAAGAAGACCAGGTCGCCCGGGCGCAGCTCGTTCTTCGAGGGGTGCGGTCCGGCGTTGTACTGCGAGGTGGCGTAGTGGATGAGCCGGACCCCCGCCCGCGCCCAGGCGTACGTCACCAGGCCGGAGCAGTCGAAGCCCACGGTCCCCGCCCCCTGCGCGATGCCCCGGGTCGGCCCGCTCTCGTTGCCGCCGCCCCACGAGTACGGGGTGCCGATCCACTTCAACGCAGCGGACGCGGCGACAGAGCCCAGGTCGGAGGCCCGTGCGAGGCCGCGGGCGAGCGTCTTGGCGCCGGCGCCGAGCCGGGCGCCGGTCGGGACCACCTGGTGAGTGAAGACGGTCCGCTGGGTACGGAGGCGGGCCCGTTCCAGCGCGGCGGCGCGGGCCTTTTCGAGGGCCGTGGCATGCGTACGGGCCGCGTTGAGTTCGGCGACGAGCGCGGCCTTCTGCTGCTGGATCCGCTTCACGGCCTCCTGCTGCCGCGCCACCGCCGCGGCCGCCGCCTGCTGGGCCTCGGCGGCACCCTGGGTCGCCCCCTGGCGGGCCGCGAGGGCGTCCCGCGCCTGACGTTCGAAGACGTCCGCGACGGTCTTGGCGGCGGACTCCCGCTGTAGCAGGGCGCGCCGGCGGTCGGCGAGCACCTGCATCGTCGTCGCCCGCTCCAGGAATCCGGCCGGTCCCCCCGGCCCGCCCAGCACGGCGGCACCGGACAGCAGGCCGCCGCCACTCTGATAGGCGCTCGCCGCCAGGGCCGCCACGTCGCCCCGGACCTCGGCGAACCGGCGGCGCGCATCCGCGGTCCGCTGCGCCGCCGCCTCGTACGCCGAGCCGGCCTCGGCGAGCCTGGCGCGCTCGCCGTTGTAGCGTTCGACGGCCAGTTCCGCCTGGGCGGCGAGGTCGTCGAGCCGACCGTCGGCCTCGGCGAGGGCAGCACCGATCCGCCCCACGCGCGAGGCCTCCTCCCGGACCCGTTCGTGGCTTCGCGCGACGTCGCGGGCGCTGGGACCGGACCCGGTGCCCGCGGCGGGCCGCGCACCGGCCATGCCGGGCCGCGGACCGGTGTACGGCCGGGCGGCGACCGGACCGGCCGACAGGCCGGCGATCGCGAGCGTCGTGAACCCCATGGCGCCGAGCCGACGCCCACGCCGGATCGCAACTGACAAAGTGCCCCCCTCGGGCCGGCCATCGCGAGTGACTCACGCGTGATCTGTCAGTCAGGTAGCCCCAGGTGTCACAAGAGAAACACCAGCCACAGCCAACCAAACCTCAGGAGCACGCCGCCCCGGCTCCGTGAGCGCACCGATCACCGAGCGGTTCGACCACATCTGGGAGCCCGCCGACCGTCCCCGCCTCCGCCGATCTCGGCCCCGCCTTGGCAGCCTGCCGACCGTCGAGGAGCACCGGCCGCAGCTCAGAAACCCACCGACCGGCCCCGCGAGCGCGCCGGCCTCCACAACGCTCAGCCCCCGGGAGCCCGCCCACCGTCGGGAACACCGGCCACAACTCAGGAGCCGCCGACCGCGCCCACGAGCGCGTCGGCCTCCGGAATCTCGGCGCCGCCCCGGGAACCCGCCGACTCACCGAGAAGACCGGCCACAGCTCGGAGGACCGTCGGCCCGGCGGACTCCGCCCCCTCACGCGAGCGCGCCGGTCTCAGGGAAGGTCAGACGCACCTCAGGAGGCGGCTGATCCACGGCCGTACCGCCGACTTCGGGGGTACCGGGCCCCGGGGATAGGTGAAGATCGGGACCGCGGCGCCGTGGCCGGCCCGCAGCTCCGCCGCCTTGCACCAGTCGGCCGGGGTGCGCGTCGCGGCCCATGCCACGGCGAGCGCCTGGCGTACCTCGGGCACGCGGTCCCACAGCTGGAGCAAAGTCATGGTGGCGTGCGCCGCGGCGTACCCGTCGTCGGGGTAGGCGCGGCTGGCGAAGAACGGCGCGGTCACCCGGCCGCCGTGCGGGTTGGACATCGCCCAGGTCCAGTTCGCGACGACGAGCTCACGCACCGGGTCGGCGAGCCGCTCGGCGGCGTCGTACATCCGTTCCTGGCGGCGACCGGTCAGCCGATGGGTCTGCAGCAGCCAGTCGATGTCGGCCGGGGCGTCGCCCTCCGCGAGCCAGGCCAGCACCGTCAGGCCGCGCGCGGCCTGCAGCCGGCAGAGCTCGGCCACCTCGCGGCGCATCCGGACGCCGGGCTCCAGCCACTGCGGCCACGGGGCCCGCTGGATCCGCTCCACGACGTCGACGAGGTGGGGAGAGACCGCCAGTGGGGCGATGAGATCGCCGCGTACGTCGCCGACCCGGACGGTATAGGCCGACTTGACGTCCTCTCCACGCCGGACGGCGAGGGCTTCCGGTGGCTGGGGCGCGTTCACGTGGTCTCGGCTCGCGGTTGGTCGGCGCTTCGATCGTGGGGTGCCACTTCCGTGGGAGAACCCGGATGTGGCGCCGGCTCGGACCGGCGCTCGGGGACCGGGCGTCGCTCGGGAACCGAAGCTTGCCCGGAAACCGGACGTTGCTCGGGGGCCGGACGTTGCTCGGAACCCGGAGATTGCTCAGGGATCGGGCGTCGCTCGGGAACCGGGCGTTGCGAGGGCGGGGCGGAGTGGGATGTCGGCCTGGCACCGGAGGAGGGCGCCGGTGGCTCTCCGGACGGCGGCGGCTGCGTGGTGGGTGGCGGCTGGGTGGTGGGTGGCGGTGCCGGGGTGGACGGCGGCGGGGACGTCGGCGGCGTGGTGGTGGGCGGTGGGGAGGGCTCCGGGGGGCGGGACGGCGGGGACGAGGGGCCGCTCCAGGCGACCGCCACGCGTGCCCCCGACGGCCAGATGACGATCACCGCGTCGCCGGGGCCGTCGGCGGGGGCCTGAACGGAGACGGTGACCGTCTCGCCGGGGGCGAGCGCTCCGCCGGTGGGGCTGACCCTGACCGCGCCCGTCACCGCGGCCTGCCACCGGACCGGGCCGCCGACCGCGCGGAGGGTGATGGTGCCGCTGCCGCCGGGTCCGAGGGTGAGCCGGCCGGGCGCGACGTCGAGCCGTCCGTCGCCGGGGGCCGGCGCGAGAACCTTCGGCCGGCCGCCGCCCAGCGGGCTCGCCGGAACTGCCGTGGCGCGCGGGCCGAGCGGGAACGTCGCCGACACCGGCCGCCCGACCGCCGGCGGCTCGACGGGGCCGGGGCTGGGCACGCGGGCGCGGGGTGCGGGCACTCCGCCGCCGGCCGCGTGGGTGTGGTGGGTGTCCTGCCCGAGCCACTGGCTCACCGTCACGGCGGCGACGGTGGTGAACACCGCGCCCGTCACGGCGATCAGCCCGCGTGGCCAGCGCGGATCACGGGCGGACGCGCGCAGGCTCTCGGCCCCCCGCTGCTCGGGGAAGCCGCGGGCTCCGAACGCGCGCAGCCGGGCCGCGGCGAACAGCAGGTAGCCGGCCAACCGTGGGTCGGTGAAGCAGCCGGTGACCTCCTGCCGCAGCGCGTCGGGCGGCGTGGTGTGCGGCAGCAGGGCGCAGACCTTCGCGGTCGAGATCGTGCGCGGGAGGTGGGCGGCGCAGACGTCGCACTCCATCCCGTGGCAGACCAGGGCCTCACGCAGGTCGTCGCCGAGCTCACCGCGCCGGTGGCGCAGGATCGCGGCCCGGCCGTCGCACTCGAAGGGGTCCTCGTGGGCGAGGATCTCCGCGATGACGGCCGCCTCCAGCAGGGCACTCGCCTGGCCGAGAAGGTCGGTGACCTCCCGGGTGGGGAGCCCGACGACACCGGCGATGTCGCCTGGCTCGAGGGTGTGGCGGTGCCGGAGGTCGAGGAGCTCCTGGCTGAGCGCCGGCAGGGCGGTGAGGGCCTGCCACGCGATTACGCGCAGGTCGACGTCGTCCTGGTCGTGGCGGGCGATGGCGATGTCGGGGTGGAGCGCGCCCGGAGGCCGCCTGCGACGGCACTCGATCCGCGCCAGTGCGTACAGCCAGGGCCCGAACCGCTCGGGTGCTCGCAGCTCGCCGATGTGCGCCTGCGCGCCGAGCAGCGCGTCGCGGAGCGCGAGCCGTGCAGCCTCGCGGTTGCGCAGCTGAAACCAGCAGTAGTCGTACAGGCGGTCGGCGTACGCGTCGTACACCGCGCCGATCGCGCCGGGGTCGCCCGACCGCAGGCCACCGACCAGTAGGCGGTCTTCCATGGCGTGAAGGTAAAGCCTTTTCCGCTTCGCATTCAACTATTTCCCGCGAGCCTTGCGTAGATAATTAGCGGCTCACAGATAAATGATCTCCATTAGGGGCTTCGATAGGCGGAAAATGACCCTTTGTCACTGTTTACCGCTATCGCCGGGAAGGCGGCTCGAACGCCACCTTCGCGCAGGTCGTCCGCACGAACGCACCCTCAGGGCCTCAGCCGGTCACGCGCGCTATTCCGGCCATGGCACAGCCCGCCTCCAGCTCGGACAGGCCAAAAGCCGCAACCGGCCCGAGCGCCCCTGTTTCCGTCATTCCACAGGCGGCCTGGCGGGCGCCCCAGGCGAGGATTCCGGCCGTGAAATCGTACGGATCACCGCCGGACATATGGACCTCGGTCAGCAGAGAGCCGTCCGCGTCGTAGGCGGCCGCGACGATCCGCGACGTCAGCGTGCCCTTGCCGGCCCTGCGGCGGGCCAGACGCGCCAGGCCGCCGCCGCACACGCGGATCACGGCCGCCGTGGCGCGGCCGCGCGGCAGCCGGGCGGCCACGTGCGTCGCCGCGCCGAACCAGCCGAGGTAGACGTTGACCTCGCGCAGCCCGGGATGGGACGACGGCAGCGTGAAGTGCTCCGACGCCCCGATGGACACGCCCATTCGCGACCGGCCGGCCATCTCGAAGTTCCGCACCCGCGATCGCCGTTCGTCCACGACGCCGTCCTGGTAGGTGTACATCCGGGTGGCGAGCAGGCCGGGGGCCGAGTCGAGGGTTCCGGCGGACAGCCCGCGTACGAGGGAGCCGCCGCCGACGAAGTAGCCGACGTCGACCCGTACGGCGTCCTCACCGACGCGGTCGAGGGCGAGGGCCCCGGCCAGGTTGCCCGGCACATAGTCGTAGCCGAAGGAGGGGAGCAGCGCGGAGCTCGCCTTCACGCCGTACCCCTCGAAGACCTCCCGGACGAACAGCGACTCCCCTGCCGTGTCCAGGTAGTGCGCTCCCGCGTCGACAGCCGCCTCGAGGGCCGCTTGCCCGTACCGGAGGAAGGGGCCGACCGTGGTCACGAGCACGTCGTCCCGCTCGACGAGGGCGCGGACGGTCCGCGGCTCGGTGGCGTCCGCGTACGCCGTCTCCAGCCCGCCCAGTTCGTCGGCCAGCGCGGCGAGGGCCTCGGCGTCCCGCCCGGCGAGGACCGGTCGGACGCCTTGGTCGGCCAGGGCGCGCGCGGTCCGCATGCCGGTGTAGCCGGTCGCGCCGAAGACCACGATGCGACCTTCCATACGATCACCCCGGCTGCGAAAAATCTTCAGCTGTCGCGCTGAGCGTACTAATCCGTCACGAAGCGTGCTGGTTTTTCGTTATATGTCGATCATCGGAGGCAGGGCGCGCTCCGCCGCGGCGGCGATCGCCGCGACCTCGGCGGTGGTGTAGAGCACCGGCTGCCGTTCGATGAGCCGGTTCACGCGCTCGGCCCGGTGCAGCAGCACGCCGTCGAACAGGATCCCGCCGCGCGACAGCCGGCCGCCGTGCACGGCGATCATCGGGGACACCTCGACGTCCTGGCCCGTTTCGGCGGCGATGCGGTCCGCGAGCGCGTCCGCGACCCGGCGGGCCCGGACGGGCAGGCGGGCCAGGGGGCGGCGCCCGGCCCACAGGCGGCCGTCGTCCCGCCGCAGGCGGGTGAGCGGCGGCCATCGCCGGGAGGAGATCGCGTACACACCCGTGTGGCCGACGACCAGATGATCGAGGTTGCCCCGGAGGCCGCCGGGGAGCGCCCGGTCGTGCAGCACGTGGAAGTACGCCGGATCGAGCCGGGACAGACGCCGCCCCGTCCGTCGCTCCGCCGCGGCGCCGCGCCGCCAGTTCCTCGCCCTGCCGGGCCGGATGCGGAAGTAGAAGGTCTGCCCGAACAGCAGCGCCAGGCCGACCGCCAACCCGGGCAGCCAGCCGAACAGCCCGGCGGCCATGGACCCGGCGACACCGGAGATCACGAGCCGCGCGACGGCCCGTTCCTGTCGCTGTTCCGCCCGCAGGGACCGGTACCTGGCCTGCGCCGACGCGCCGGCCATGGACGCACGTCCGGACACGGCACTCCTCCTCATCGGAAAGAGTGCTGCCGAGATCGCGACCGATCAAGGCACTTGAACGGCCTGTTCAAGCGACTTGACGAAGTGTCGACCCGCGCGAACATTGACACTGCAATAGTTACAGTGTCATCGTTGAGCCATGGACGGACCATGGACGCTCGCCGAGCTCACGGCCAAGGCCGCCTCCGTCCTGTCGGACGGGCGTGCGGCGCCGCCGAGCGGCCGCATCCGGGATCTGCCGGGCGAGCGCACAATTCGGTGGTACGTGACGATCGGCCTGGTCGATCCGCCGCTGAGCCGACGCGGCCGGATCGCCGTGTACGGTCCGCGCCACCTGCTGCAACTCGTGGCCATCAAGCGCCGCCAGGCCGAGGGCCGCTCCCTCGCCGACATCCAGGCCGAGCTCACCGGTGCCACGGACGCCACGCTCCGTCGGATCGCCCGGCTCGACCCTCTCAACCTGGGTTCGGCCGAAACGGCCGCCGCTCCGGCCCCGGTCCCTACCAGAGACTCCCCGGCACCCGGCGAAAGGTCGTCGGCACCCGGCGCGCCGGTCCCTGGTGAAGCCGCACCGGAGTCCGATGCCGACGGAGCCGGGCCGGAAGGGGTCACCGGTGGAAGCCGGCCGGACAGGCTCGGTGGCGGGCCTGCGCCGGGGCGCACCGCCCGCCGATTCTGGGCCGAGCGCCCGGCGTCCCCGGCGGAGCGAGGCACGGCGCCGCCGGAAGGCGAGCCCGCTCCACGCGCCGACGTCGCGCCCGATAGCCGCGGTGCTGCCGGTGCTGCGGGCGCTGCCAACGGCGCTCAGGATGTCGTCGAGTCCATCCGCGCTGCCGATGAGCAGGGTGCGATCGGTGCCCTCGATGCCGGCGGCATGCCCGGCACCGCCGGTGCCCGTGGTGCCGCGGCGAACGACGCCGACGATGCGTTCGGCACGATCAGTGCGCCTGATGCCGGCGGTACCGCCGCTGCCGCAGGTGCTGCCCGTGCCAAGGATGCCTACGGCGCAATCGGAGCCGGTGATGCCGGGCATGCCGTCGCCGCTGCACAGGATGCCGCCGGCACGTCGGCGGCCGACGACGCGGTCGGCGCGACCGGAGCCGGTGACACCGTCGCCGTTGCACGGGATGCGGCCGGCGCGTCAGGGGCCGGTGCTCTGGTCCGGGGCGTCCGGCTGGCGCCCGGCGTGACGCTGCTCCTCGACTCGTCCCCATCCTCCGACGACGCCACGGCCATCGTGGCCGCCGCAGCTCCCCTGCTCGACCTCCTCTCCGAAAGGGGACTCGTATGAAGATCGAAACGCTGCCCGACAAGGTGGCACCCGTACCGGAGGCCGGGCTGGGCGCTCTGCGCACCGAGCGCGGCAACCTGCCCCTCGACTCGGTCGACGTCCAGGCGGCGGTCACCGGTCTGTCCGCCCGGATCACGATGACGCAGGGGTTCCAGAACCCCTTCGACGTCCCGTTGGAGGCGACGTACGTCTTCCCGCTGCCCGATCGCGCCGCCGTCACCGGAATGCGCATGGAGGCCGCCGACCGCGTCGTCGAGGGCGTGCTGAAAGAGCGCGGGCAGGCCCGCGAGGACTACGAGGCCGCGCTGGCGGCCGGGCAGCGGGCGGCGCTGGCCGAGGAGGACCGGCCCGACGTGTTCACCATGAGCGTCGGCAACATCCTGCCCGGCGAACGCGTGACCGTACGCCTCACGTTGAGCCAGCCTCTGCCGTACGAGGACGGTGAGGCGACGCTGCGGTTCCCCCTCGTCGTCGCGCCGCGCTACATCCCCGGCACGCCCCTGGACGGGCCGTCCGTCGGCGCGGGCACGGGACCCGACACCGACGCCGTGCCCGACGCGTCCCGCATCAGCCCGCCCGTGCTGCTGCCCGGCTTCCCGAACCCGGTGCGGCTCACCCTGGCGGTCGACGTCGACCCGGCCGGGCTGCCCCTCGACGGCGTACGGTCGAGCCTGCACACCGTGACGGCGGACGGCCGTACCTTCCGGCTGGAGCCGGGCGAGCGGCTCGACCGGGACTTCGTCCTGCGGCTGCGGTACGACGCGGGGGCCTCGTGCGCGGTGTCGGGTGAGACGTTCACGGTGACCGTGCTGCCGCCGCCCGGTCCCGCCGCGCCGCGCCCCCGCGACGTCGTCATCCTCCTCGACCGCTCCGGCAGCATGATGGGCTGGAAGATGGTGGCGGCGCGCCGCGCCGCCGCCCGCATCGTCGACACGCTGCGCAGTGGGGAGGACGGCGGCGACCGGTTCGCCGTGCTGTCCTTCGACCACGAGATCGAGCGGGCGCTCCCCGGCGGTCTCTCCGCCGCGACGGACCGCAACCGGTACCGCGCCGTCGAGCACCTGGCCCGGCTCGACGCACGCGGCGGCACGGAGATCCTGCGACCGCTGGAAGAGGCGGTGGCGCTGCTGTCCGACGAGGGCGACCGCGACCGGGTGACCGATCAGGCCGGCCGCGACCGCACACCCGCTCACGCCGAAATCCCCGCTCGCGCCGACCGCGACCGGATCACCGGTGACGCCGATCGCAACCGGGTCACCGACCACGCCGACCGCGACCAGGTCACCGATCACGCGGACGGCGACCAGGTCACCGGTGACGTCGGCCGCGATCGGATCATCGTGCTGGTCACCGACGGTCAGGTCGGCAATGAGGACCAGATCCTCGGACGGCTGTCCCTGAACGGTCTCCGCGTGCACACGATCGGCATCGACCGGGCGGTCAACGCCGGCTTCCTGGGCCGCCTGGCCGTCGCGGGCGCCGGCCGGTGCGAGCTGGTCGAGTCGGAGGATCGGCTGGACGAGGTCATGGACCACGTGCACCGGCGCATCGCCTCGCCCGCGGTGACCGGTGTGTCCCTGGACATGCCCTCGGTGGTCCCGGGCACGCTCGCGCCGGGGCGTCCCGGGGACCTGTTCCCCGGCGTGCCCCTGGTCGTCCGCGGCCGGTGCGCCGCGCCCGGGCCCGTCACGCTGCGCGGTGTCGCCGCCGACGGTTCGCCCTGGGAGCAGCGCCTGGAGCCGGTGACGACCGACGACGCGGCGGCCACCGCCATCTGGGCCCGCGCCCACCTGCGGGAGCTGGAGGACCGTTATCTCGCGGGCGACGGCGACCCGGAGCGGGCGATCGAGCGGATCGTCGACACGTCCCTGCGGTACGGCGTGCTGTGCCGGTTCACCGCGTTCGTCGCCGTCGACACCCGCGTCGCGGCCGACGGGGCACCGGCGCACAAGGTGATCCAGCCCGTCGAGCAGCCGTCCGGCTGGGAGGCGGCGACACCCGTGGCCGCTCCCTTCGCGGCGAGCTCCCGCAGCGCCCTGCCCGCGCCGGGCGGCTACGGAGCCCCACCGGTCGCCCCTGGAGCACCGGCCGCGCCAGGCGGCTACGGAACACCGCCGGCGCCAGGCGTGTACGGTGGCGCGCCGATGCCGGCCGCCGCGCCGCCGCCGCGCGGCCCCGTCCCCGGCGCCGCACCGAGTGGGCCCACGCGGGGCTTCGCCCCGGCCCGAGCGCGCATGCCCATGCGGGAGAGCACGACGGCGTCCGCCGTGGACGCCCGTGCTCAGGTCGCCGAGGAGCTGCGGCGGCTGCGCGCGGCCCGGCCGGTCTCGGAGCTCGAACGCCGCCAGATCCTCGCCGACCTGGGCAGTCGCCTCGAGGTGCTCGTCCCGGGCGCGCTCACCGATCTCGTCGCCGCGCTGCGGTCCTGCGACGACCCGGCGGGCCCCCGCGGCCGGGACCTGGAGGAGCTATGGGACCGCACGCTCCACGAGCTCGCGGCCTACGCGGACGAGGCAGGCGATGCGGGCCAAGCCGAACGGACGGACGGAACGGAACGGCCCGAACGCAAGCCGTTCTGGCACCGTCGCCCACGCTGAACGTCACCCACGCTGAACACGGTCGACCTTGATCGCCGAGGATCCTTGGGGTCAGAACCCCGAAGGGTCCTCGGCGGAAGTCGTCGGCCGCCGCGAGCGCTACCTGCCGGGATCGGGGCCTCGCCGACTCGACCGGCGGCTCGACCGGCGGCTCGACCGGCGGCGCGACCGGCGGCGCGTCCGTGCGCCACGGTGGCTCGACCGGCGGCGCGTCCGTGGGCCGCGGCGACCCCGGCGGCGGGCAGGCCGGTCGGATCAGCGACCGGTCGCCTCGCCGCCGTGAGCGCCGACCGATGCGGGCATCGTCCTCAGCGTCGGGGATGGGTAGGTTCTGCGTTAAGTGGGAAAGATGTGATGCCATGCCGAGAGATCTGACGGTCATCATCGAGGACCGGCCGGGCGAGCTGGCCCGGCTGGGTGAGATCACCGGCGAGGCGGGCGTGAACATCCACGGTCTCGCCGCGTTCACCGGTGAAGGTAAGGGCGTCGTTCACGTGCTCGTCGACGACGACGACGCGGCCAGGTGTCATAAGGCTCTCGAAGCCGCCACCATCGGGGTCGCCGACGAGCGTGAGGTCCTCGTCGTCGACATCGAGGATCGGCCCGGCGCGCTCGGGGAGCTGGCCAGGCGTCTCGCCGACGCGAACGTCAACGTGGATCTCGTCTACACCACCTTCGGCGGGGTGAAGGTCGTGATCGCGACCGACGACCTGAACAACGCGCGTGCGGCGGTCGACTACTGAAGCGGCGAGATCCTCGGCGGAAGGCCGCCGATCGTCCGCTCAGAGCAGGGGGATGATCGATGCGACGAGCCCGAGGATGCCCAGGACGATCCCTGCCGCTTCCCAGGGATGCCTGCGGATCACGTCGAGGGTGGTAGCGCGCCGGACGGCCGGCAGGGTGGGCTCTAGTCCGGACAGGCCGCCGGGCAGGCCGACGAGCCCGAAGATGATGGGTGTCCCGTCCGTGGTCCGCCCGGCCAGCAGCTCTCGTTCGGTGACCCAGCGGTCCGTCGGGCCGAGCGTGAGGCGTTCGCGGCGGCTGCGCAGTAGATAGACCGTGATGTCGTAGTGGGTGAGTACGGCGTATGTACGAGAGACCCGCTTGCTCTCGAACCGTTGAAGCTCGACGAGGCCGTCGGTTCGGCGATCGAACGTGAAGTCGGTGAGCTCCTCTTCGAGCTCTCGGATCACCGTGTGCTCGATCGTGGGGTCGTCGTGGCGGCGGTGCCCGCCGATCAGTTGGTACTGGCGGGCCCGGTCGTCGAACTGGACCAGGTAGCGGGCGTCGCGGCCAGGGCCTGACGCCGCCTTGATGACGGCTTGCGCGATCTCCACCCGGTCCAGCGGGACGGCGGACTCTCCGCTCCCGGCCAGGCGGTTCTGCTCCATCGCGAAGAGGAACTGCGGCCCGGACAGAACCAGTGAATCTGAATACGGCGGATCGCTGACTCCGGTCCGGCCCCAGTTGCGCAGAATGCTCGAATCGTGGGTCAGATACTCGGCGACGCTCCTGATGAAGGTGAACGCGAGGGGGGTCGCCGCCTTGAATCGCGCCGCGCCGTCCGGGTCGTGCTGGACGGCCAGGACCCCGAAGACCTTCAGCATGGCCAGTACGGCGTCGACGCGCTCGGTCCCTTCCGGCCCCAGCCCGGCGAGCTCGGCTAACTCCGCCGGGCTCTTCGCCCCTTCGACACTCGGTGGCACCGCCTTCAGGACGCGAACCACCCCGTCGGAGTCCGGTTGTGCGGCCCTGGACATCAGCAGTGGCTCCTCTCGGCGCGCCTGGTCACATCATGAGGCTCCGGGGAGCCGAGACCAACCCGGATCGAGAAGGCCGTCGCCGACGGCCGGGTCAGCGGCCGGTCGTGTCCGTGCCGCGGAGGTTGCGGGCGAGGCCCCGATTGATCGCGCGGGGCCACAGCGGGCCGCCGTAGATCAGACCCGTGTACGCCTGGACGAGCGTGGCCCCGGCGCGGAGCCGCTCCCAGGCGTCGTCGGCGGTCTCGATCCCGCCGACGGAGATCAGCACGAGGCGGTCGCCCGCCCGGTCCCGGAGGCGTTCGAGCACCTCCAGCGAGCGCCGTTTGAGCGGTGCCCCGGACAGGCCGCCCGCGCCCGCCGCCTCGACCTCGGCCGGGTCGGTGGCCAGGCCGTCGCGGGAGATCGTGGTGTTGGTCGCGATGATGCCGTCGAGCCCCAGTTCGAGCGCCAGGTCGGCGACCGCGTCGATGTCGGCGTCGGCGAGGTCCGGAGCGATCTTCACGAGGAGCGGCACCCTGCGGTCGGACACTCGGTCGGCGGCCTCCCGTACGGCGGTGAGCAGCGGCCGCAGGTGTTCGACGGCCTGGAGGTTGCGCAGGCCGGGGGTGTTCGGGGAGCTGACGTTGACGACGAGGTAGTCGGCGAGCGCCGCGAGCGCCTCGGCGCTCTCAACGTAGTCTGCGACGGCCTCGGCCTCCGGGACCACCTTGGTCTTGCCGATGTTGACGCCGACGATGACGTTCCGGTGGCGGCGGAGGCGGGCGGCGGCCGCCCGCGCGCCGTGGTTGTTGAAGCCCATCCGGTTGACGATCGCCCGGTCGCGTACGAGGCGGAACAGCCGCGGCTTCGGGTTGCCGGGCTGCGGGCGGGCCGTGACCGTACCGATCTCGACGAACCCGAAGCCGAACGCGCCCAGCGCCTCGTACGCCTCGGCCTCCTTGTCGAACCCGGCGGCGAGCCCGAGCGGCCCGGGGAACTCCAGGCCTAGCGCGCGGACCCGCAGCGCCGGGTCACGGGGGCCGAGGGCGCGGCGCAACAGCGGCAGCGCCCCGGGGACCGCGCCGAGCAGGCGCAGCCCCGCGAAGCTCATCCGGTGGACACGCTCCGCCGGAAGGCGGCGCAAGATCAGCGAGAACACGAGTCGATACATCGGACGCGATTCTCTCAGCGTCCCGCGACGCCGCGTCGGTCAACCCGCCCTCAGGCCTGGTCGCGCATCCACAGTTCGACGAGTTCGCCGGTGCCGGCGGTCAGAGGGGTGACGCTCTTCTCCTCGTGGTCGACCTCGATGCCCACCGGACGCAGGTCGGGGACCCCTCCGCCGGCCAGGGCCTCCGCTTCGGGCAGCTGCTCGTACGGGCCGGGCCGCCACCAGTAGACCTGCGGGCTGATCGCCTTCTCGCCCGCCTCGAACTGGTGGCGCGAGAGGGCCTGCATGATCTCCATCGCGCTGAAGAGGTGCACGTCCCCGATCACGTGCATGACGACGTACTCGGGGACGGGGAAGGAGACCAGCGCTCCGTACGGGGCCTTTTCGACGTGGCGCCGGAGCACGTGGACGTGCGCGCCGACGTACCGGTGCGTGCCGCCGATGTGCGTCACGGGAACGCCCTGCACGTCGTCGGTCTGCGCGTAGTGGGCCTCGGTGCCGATGGAGTTGGACAGAGCCGCGGCGAAGACCTGGTTCTCGTCCGCGCCACCGAGGTCGGCGCGGCTCAGGACCACCATCATGTCGGGGTGGTCGACGACCACCGTCTCCAGCAGGCCCGGCGCGAGCGGGCGGGCCACCACGCCGTCCCGCATGTCGCCCAGGGCGTCGTCGGTGTAGATCCGCAGCCGGAGATTGTCGGCCGGCGGCATCCCTCCGGCGGGTTGCTGAGCGGCGTACTGGCCGAGCACCGTCGCGGTCTGGTCGGCGAACTCCGCGGCGAGCTTGGCCACCGCGGCAGGGCCGCCGCGCTCGGCATCCTGGCGCCACTCGGTGATGTCCTGGGTGAGACAGCGGTCGTCCGGCAGGACGACCTCGAGGGTCGTGGGCTCGGGCAGGGTCGCCTGGAGGCCGCGCTCCGTGAGGGCGCGCAGCAGGGTCTCACCGACGAGGTCGTGGACGGGGAACGTCATGGTCGTCCTGTTCGTGTTGCTGCGGGGGTAGACCCGGTACGACTCCTGGGCCGTGTGGAAGGTTCCAACAGGACGGCGAGGCTCGCTATGTTGTGATCATGACGCCTCCGGTTCCCCTCCGTCTCGAGATCGACGGCGGCCCGGCGACCGCGGACGGGCTGCGCCACCTCGCGCTGGTGAACTACGGCCACCTCACCGTCATGCAGGTCCGGGGCCGACGCACCCGGGGCCTGGAGCTCCACCTCTCGCGGCTGGACGCGGCCAACCGCGAGCTGTTCGGCAAAGGCCTGGACGGGGAGCTGGTCCGCGAGCGCATCCGCCACGCGCTCGGCGACGACATCGAGGACGCGGCCATCCGGCTCGTGGTGTTCCAGCCGTGGGACGCTAACGACGTCTCGATCCTGGTGATCGTCCGCCGGCCCGGCGGGATGCCCACCGGCCCGTTGAGCCTGCAGACGGTGGGCTATCAGCGGCCGGTCGCGCACATCAAGCACGTCGGGTCGTTCGGGCAGATGCACTTCGGGGTGGCGGCCGAGCGTGCGGGCTTCGACGACGCGCTGCTGACCGCGCCCGACGGCGTCATCTCCGAGACGGCGATCGCCAACATCGGATTCTTCGACGGCGCGTCGATCGTCTGGCCGGACGCCCCTCTGCTGGAGGGGATCACAATGCAGCTGCTGGAGCGGACGCTGGCCGAGCGCGGCCTCCCCTCGCGGCGGCGCACGGTCCGGGTGACCGACCTGGCCTCGTTCGACATGGCGTTCGTCGGCAATTCCGGCGGAGTCGCGCCGGTCGGCCGGGTCGACGACCTGACGCTGCCGGTCGACCCCGGACTCGTCAAGACGCTCACCGAGGCGTACGAGTCGGTGCCCTGGGATCTGATCTAAGGCCTCCGAGCCCGGCACGGCCTGACCTTCGGGAAAATGCACTATTCCCCATTTCGGCAACTATCCCGAAAAGGGCATTCTGTACGGCCGCCCGAACAGGCCGATTCTTTACCGTGCGCAGCTTGACACGTCCGGGCAAGATCACCGACAGTACAGAGACCAGATCCGTCACCGGGAGGCATTAGCGGAAATACCCCAGGACACCACCGTCACTACCATTTTCCGGCTGGTCATGGACGCCCGAATGGGCGTCTTTTCTACTTTTAGGGGGGACCCATGAAGTCAACCACCGCCCAGGAAGTAGGGAGGACGGTGCGGCTCGCGCTGCGTACGTGGGGCCACACCTTCCGCCTGGTCACCCTGGTGGTCGTGGTCACATGGCTGTTCATCGCCACCGAGCGACTCCCACTGATCACCTGGTGACTGCCAGGAGCCGGACACCATTCCGCTGCCCGGTATTCCGCACTTCACGGTCTTCCTCCTCGTAATTCGGGGAGGAAGACCTTCGAGCGAGTTGAACCGAATGCCCGGCGAGTGCGCGCACGAAATCGGAAACGCGACCCACGCGTCGATGCCGCCCGCCCATCCCCCGCGATGACGAGGACGCCGAACCGGTCACGACGCCGGTCGGCCTGGAAGTGACCCCCGCCACAACCCTGTGACGCGCGCCGCGGCGTGACGTCCCGGCACGGGCGCGATCCCCCTGGCGACACGCCGCCCCTGCGCGGATCGCGGGCCGGCCGGCCACACCCGCCGCTCCTTTGCGCCGCCGATCGCGTACTCTGTGTACATCTGCCGTTATGCGTCACATTTTGGCAAACTTCTTACATCGGACCTTATGTCGCGGATTGTCCGGAACGACAATCTCCCCTTGTTCACCATTGCCGGGCCTGTCGGGGTCCGGCCCGAAAGGGGTCTCGTGAAGAAGCTTGTCGTCGTTGCCGCGACGGCCGGTCTCGGCATGACCGGACTGGGCCTTGCCGGCGCCACAAGCGCGTCCGCGGCCACGGACACGTCCGACGCGTTCCGCCCGGCGAGCCTCAGCTGGCACGCCTGCTCGGCGGACATCGTCGCCGGAGCGAAGGCTTACGACGGCCTGGGCCCGGTCCAGGTCTCCAAGATCATCCAGTGCGCCGAGCTCCAGGTGCCGCTGGACTACGCCCACCCGAACGGCCAGAAGATCACCATTGAGGTGACCCGTACGCCGCACCAGGGCTCGGGCGCCGCCAAGGGCGACATTCTGGTCAACCCGGGCGGCCCGGGCGGCGAAGGCGCGCTGTTCGGCCCCCGCGTGTACGCCCAGAACTCCGCCGCGATGCAGAAGGCGTACAACGTCATCGGCTTCGACCCGCGCGGCATCGGGTTCAGCACGCCGAAGCTCACCTGCGACGAGAACTACAGCAACGCCCCGCGGCCGGAGTACGGCACCGGCGGCAAGGCGGACGACGCTGCCTGGCTGAAGAAGTCGAAGGCCTACGCGCAGGCGTGCTACCAGAAGTTCGGCAAGGGTTCCAAGCTGGACCTACTCGACCACATCAAGACCATCGACTCGGTTCGTGACATGGACACGATCCGCAAGGCGCTCGGGCACAAGAAGCTCGACTACTACGGCGCCTCGTACGGCACCTACCTCGGTCAGGTGTACGCGACGGTCTTCCCGAAGCGCGTCGGCCGCATGGTCCTCGACGGCAACGTCAACCCCAAGGGTGTCTGGTACGACGCACAGCTCGACCAGGACTACGCGTTCGACAAGAACATCGAGTACTACTTCGGCTGGATCGCCAAGTACGACAACGTGTACCACCTGGGGAAGACCCAGGCGGAGGTCCACAAGTTCTTCTACGGGCTCGAGGCTTCGCTGGCCAAGAAGGCCGTGACCTTCAAGGACTCCAGCGGCGCGGTCTCCGCGGTCGGCCCTGACGAGCTCGTCGACGGCATCCAGACCGCCGGGTACCGGCGCAGCCAGGCCGTGTGGAACTCCTACGCCCACGCGCTCGCCGCCTACAAGACGAACGACCTCAAGACGTTCGTCGGCACCTTCGGCGTCCAGACCACGGGCGGCAGCGACGACAACGAGTTCGCCGTGTACAACGCCGTCCAGTGCACCGACACCCAGTGGCCGCTGAACTGGAACAAGTGGCAGCGCGACGCCGTGCGCGTCAACCGGACCGCGCCGTTCGAGACCTGGGGCAACGTCTGGTTCAACGCGCCGTGCCTGTACTGGAACGCCAAGCCGGGCACGCCGGTCAAGGTGGGCCACACCAAGGACCTGCCGAAGAACATCCTGATGTTCCAGGCCACCGCCGACGCGGCCACCCCGTACGCCGGCGCGCTGGAGCTGCACAAGGTCCTCAAGGGCTCGCACCTGGTCGTGCAGGACGGCGACCGTACGCACTGCATCGTGCACCGCGGCGACCTGCGTCCGGGCGGCGTCGACTCCTACTTCGACGCCTACTTCCTGAACGGCACGCTGCCGAAGCAGGACACCGTGCACGTCTCGCAGCTCGGTGACCCGACCCCGCCGACCGCCACCGCCAAGGCACTGCACTCGGCCTCGGCCCAGCGCGAGGTCATCAAGTAACACGCGGTACCGGGAAAGGGGCCCTCGATCCGAGGGCCCCTTTTCGCGTTTCCTCGTGCAGGTCCGTCGCGCGCATGCAAGGTCAAACTTCGGCAAAGATAACGTTCCACCTCGAAGCGGGCGATATGGTCCCCCGGATCAAGATCACTGTCCAAGGAGCCTCATCCGTGCGGAAGACCGCTCTCGTCTCCCTGACCGTCGCCGCGGCCACGAGCCTGGCCTGCGGCACGCTGACCGGCTGCTCCTCGACCTCGCCCCGGGCGGCCGACGCGAGCCAGAGCACCGCCGGTCCGGCGGTCCAGCCGCAGGACAGCACCGTACGCCCGGACTCCCGGCCGAAGGGGCTCATCCCCGGCGTCGACGTCAGCGCCTACCAGAAGAAGATCAACTGGTCGACCGTCAAGGCACGGGGCAACCGATTCGCCTACGTCAAGGCGAGCGAGGGAGTGCGATACGTCAGCTCCACCTTCACGGCGCAGTACGCCGGCGCCCGCAATGCCGGACTGGCCCACGGCGCGTACCACTTCGCCACCCCGAACACCGCGAGCGGCAAACGCCAGGCCGACTACTTCCTCGCGCACGGGGGCGGAGGCAAGGCCGACGGGCACACCCTGCCCGGGGTCCTCGACATCGAGAAGAACCCCTACGGCAAGGACAAGTGCTATGGCCTGAGCCACGCGAAGATGGTCGCCTGGATCAGCGCCTTCCTGAAGGAGTACCACGCCCGTACGGGCCGCCGCGCGGTCATCAACACCTTCAAGGACTGGTGGATCGACTGCACCGGCAACGCGAAGGCGTTCTCCGCCACGGACCGGCTGTGGGTCAACGACCACAAGGCCACCGCCCGCGAGGTCCCGGTCCCGTCGGCGTGGAGCTCGTACACGATCTGGCAGTGGACCGAGAAGGGCGCCTACGGCGACGAGGACTACGTCAAGTCGGCCACGGTCTACCGGAAACTGCTCGCCGACTGACCACGCGGCGTTCTTGTCGGTGCCCGGCGGACACGACGACGCGCTCCCGGCCTTCCACACCCCTGCCGACCAGCGCGACGTCGCCGCCGACCCCGATGCCGGTGAGGGCGTACTGCGGCACCTGACCGACTCGCCCTACCCCTTCGTCTGGCAGGCCCTCGCCGCGAACCCGCGTACACCGGCGGACGTCCTGGCGCGGCTGTGCGCGAAGACCGACAGCGCGTGGAACGACGGCCGGCTCCTCAGCTTGCTGGCCGGCCACCGTAACGCGGATCGCCCCGTCCTCCTGCTCGTCCTCGCCGAGGTCGCGGCCCGGCTCGAGACCTCGGCGAGCAGGCCGTACGCCGCCGCCCTCGCCCTCGCCGACCGCCCCGAGCTTCGCCCCGACGAGGTGCGGCACCTCGGCGATCAGCCGGGCGCGTCGGCGCGCCTGCGCCGCGGCCTCCGACGCCGTCTCGCCCTGCGGATCCCGCCTGGCCGCCACTGAGTCAGAGCAGAGATCCTCTTCGAATCGCCGGTCCGTACGGGGTGGTGGATATAGGTCTGCGGGCCCAGTCGTGCCCGCCTCGTATTGATCCGTAGGTCTCTGGCGCGATTCCTTCCTTTATCAAAGGATCTGTTCGCTGATCATTACGAGCGAGCGGGGAATCATTTCGTGAAAAGAATCGTCATTTGGAGTGCGCTGGCCGCAATGCCGCTCCTGGCCATCGGAGGACCGGCAGAGGCCAAGACGAAGGCCGGTGGCGGGCACGCCGTCGTCCTCGACGTGCCCGCGAAGGAGGCCGCAGCCGCGGCGGCGTACTGGACGCCGGCTCGCATGGCCGCGGCCACCCCGCTCGACTCGGGCCGGCCCAGCGGAACGGCCCAGGCCCCGACCGTGTCGGCCCAGGCCAAGTGCGACGACTGGAACGTCACCTGCTCTTGGGAAGGTAGCCCCGTGATCGGCGCCATCTTCCAGCACACGGGCAGCGGTGACCACACGTGCACGGCGAGCGTGGTTCACAGCGCGAAGCGGAACGTGATCCTCACGGCGGCGCACTGCCTCTACCACAAGAGCACCGGGCAGGCGCGGTACGTCGTGTTCGTCCCCAAGTACCACAACAACTCGCGGCCGTACGGCATGTTCACCTTCCGCCACATCGTCGTGGACAGCCGCTGGAAGTCAAAGGAGGACCCCGACCTCGACTTCGGGTTCGTCTCCACCAACAAGGGAAGTTCCAGCAATCCGGCCAACTCGCGAGGGCGGTGGATCGAGAACGTCGTGGGCGCCAACCGGCTGCTCATCAACCAGGCGCACAGCGACGTCCCGGTCATGATCGCCGGCCATCCGGTGAAGACGGAGGCCTACAACGACAGCCCCGTCTACTGCTACACCCACACGCACAAGTACTCGGCGTTCCAGATGTACTTCGACTGCACCTATCACGACAGCGGAAATCTGCGGGGAAGTGGCTTCGGGGACGGCACGAGCGGCAGTCCCTGGCTCACGCACTACAACGGGACCACCAAGCGTGGTGACGTCATCGGTGTGATCGGCGGCTACCAGCGCGGTGGGCCGCCCGGCGGCCGGTCGTACAGCGCCTACTTCGACCACGACATCCAGACACTGAAGGACCAGGTCGACCGCCTGAACTGATCCCGTCCCACCGCTCCGCGCCGGCGGCCGATGCGCGGCCGCCGGCCCTCGCAGCGTGAACCCTTGCACGCCACCGGCAGCCGGAGGCACGGAAATGTGCCGTCCTCGTTGAGGCCGACTTCTGGCCGGGTCGGCGGCCGCGCTCTACCATCAGGGACCAGGAGGGGAGTACTCCTTAACGCGACGGTGTCGTCACCACGGTGCTCGACTTCGCGCCCGGCGCCGTTGGTCCATGGCCTCGACCATGGGCGGAAGAGACCTCCGGCTCTTTCATCTGGCCGGAGGTACATCTGTGACCGATTCCCTGAGCGGCTATGAGGAAATCGCGCTCCTCCCAGGCCTGAGTGCCTGCCTCGCCGCCCTCGTCGTCCTGATCCTCGTGGCGGTCGTCGTCCTTCCCGCCGTCTGGTCCAAGGACACCGCACGCCGAAACGCCGCGTTGACCGTCCTTCGTCTCCTCCTCCGGCACTGGTCGGAGCGCCGTTCCCAGAAGACCGGCCGTCGTCCGGACGCCAGGCGGCAGAGGATCAGAAGCTGATCGCCGGCGTCCGGCCGGTCGCCCGGTCGGGGATGTCAGGCGATGCCCGGCTCCGGCGGGTAGGACAGGGACGATCGGTGTTCACGCCGGTCGGGACCGCTTTCCGGGGGCGCGATGCAGACCTTCCTTCCGTACGCGGACTTCGCCGCGACGGCGCGGGTCCTCGACCAGCGGCGGCTGGGCAAGCAGCGGGTCGAGGCGCTGCAGGTGCTGCGCGGGCTGACGGTCCCCGGGTACGGCTGGCGGCATCACCCGGCGGTCCGGATGTGGGCGGGGTACGAGGAGGCGTTGACGCGGTACGGCCTGGAGATCTGCCGTCAGTGGTGCAGCACCGGGCGCCGGGACACCTGCGCCGCGAGCCTGAGCGCCGAGCTGCGGACGGCGAAGCGGATCGCCGCCCCGCGGGACCAGGCCGGGCTGGCCGAGGCCGGCGCGCTGCCGCCGTGGCTGGGCGACCCCGAGTTCCACCGCAGCCACCAGTCCGCGCTGCTCCGCAAGGACCCCGCCCACTACGACCGGTACTTCCCGGGCGTCCCGGACGACCTGCCGTACGTCTGGCCGCTGCCCGACCGCTGTTAGCGGGAGGTGGCCGCCTCGCCGGTGCGGCCCGGGCCGGTGAACGCGAAGACCGACAGCGGGTCGTGGCCCGAGAACAACAGGCGGATCACGACGATCGCCATGGCCTCCAGGTGGCGGGCCTGGGTCAGGTCGCCCGCGTCCAGCGGCTCCGCGCCGAGATCGGTGATCAGTTCGCGGGCCACGGTCTTGCCCGTTTCGTGACCGGCGATCGGCACGGCGAACGGGCGGCCGTCGAAGGCCGGCGGCCGCATCCGCCACACGTCGGCGTGCGCCTGGTTGAACGCCTTGACGACGTGCGCGCCGGGCGCGAGGCGGGCCGCCTCCTCGGCCATCGATGTCCCGCCGGCGAACGTGACCTGCGAGAAGTCCGAGACGTCGACCGCGTTGCCGCAGTCGATGACCGTCTTGCCGGCCAGCGCGCCCTCCGGTCCGCCCGCTGCCCGGAGCGTCTCCTCCAATCCGGCGAGGAGCACGGCGAGCAGTACGGCGTCGCCGAATTCGGCGGCCTCCCGGAGGGTTCCCGCCTTGGCGCCGACGCGCTGGGCGAGGTCCTCCGTCTTGCCGGGCGTACGGCCTCCGATCAGGACCTCGTGTCCGGCGCGTACCCATCCGGGCACCAGCGCCTCGGTCATCATCCCGGCCCCGAGCACACCGATCTTCATCACAGTCCTCCTGTCGCGTCGAGGTACTGCGTGGAACGGTAGGAAGCCGTGGGGAACCCCGGAGTTCCCTACGCGGAGCGCTCCGCGCGGGCGTCGAGCAGTGCGCCGGTGTTGTCCTCGGCCCAGCGGGACAGTGCGGCGAGAGGCTCGAGGAGGCTGCGGCCGAGGTCGGTGAGGCGGTACTCCGTGCCGGGCGGGGCGGTGGCGAGTGTACGGCGCTCGACGAGGCCGTTCTCGCCGAGCCGGCGGAGCGTCTGCGTGAGCATCTTCTTGCTGATGCCCCCGACCTTCTCGCGCAGCTCGGAGTAGCGGGCAGGGCTCCGGCCCAGCGCGACCACGACCACCACGGACCAGGTGTCGGAGATCAGCTCCAGCGTGGTCCGGGCCGGGCAGTCGGCCAGGAAGACGTCATAGGCGACCACGACCAGATCGTACGCTGCACTCGCCCGGCTTCCCCAGCGAGCGGGGATGGCCGGACCTCGCCACCGCGCCCTTCGTCCGGGCTCCGGCTCGGACAGTCGTCGGCTGACCGGAACGGCCGGTGAGGGGCGGTTGGACGTCGCCCGGGGGGCCGATACGTTCGGGGCTTGACTTCCTCCCCCTCTGAAGGAGGGGGAGTCCCGTCGGCCGTGTGGCCGATCCGGCTTTAGGTCGGGCGCCTCGCGGCGCGGGTTTCCTGTTTCAGCGCCGGCTGCGGAAGGGAGGACCCTTGCCGTCTGACATCAGCTCCACAGGCATCACCAGGGGTCTCCCCGGCTACGGCTCGACCAGCCGCAAGGATGTTCTTGGCCGCGTTGATGTCCCGGTCGTGGCGGGTGCGGCAGCCCGGACACGTCCAGTGCCGGGTGGAAAGACTCAACTTGGCGAGCAGGTGCCCGCAAGCCGAGCAGGTCTTGGAGGAGGGGTACCAGCGATCGATCACCACGAGCGTGCGGCCGGCGCGTTCGGCCTTGTACTCCAGTTGCCTGCGGAACTCGCCCCATCCCGCGTCGGAGATGGCGCGCGCCAGCGCGTGGTTTTTGACCATGTTGGTGACCGCGAGGTCTTCGATCACGATGGTGTCGGCCCTGCGGATCAGGTTGGTGCTGGTGCGGTGCAGGAAGTCGTTCCGGGCGTGGCGGGCCTTGCGGTGGGCGCGGGCGACCTTGGCCTTGGCCTTACGGCGATTCATGCTCCCGCGCTGGCAGCGGGCCATCCGCCGCTGATACCGGGCCAGGTTGCGGGCCTTGCGCTCAAGATGGCGCGGGTTGGCGATGCGCTCCCCGTCCGAGGTCACCGCGAAATCCTTCACCCCCAGATCGACGCCGATGGCATGCCCGGCGGTGTCCATGGGCTCGGGCGCGTCGGTGTCGACGGCGAACGTCACGTACCAGCGGCCGTCGGTGTCACGGGAGATGACGACCATGGTCGGGTTGAGCGTGGGCAGGTCCACGTCCTCAAAAGACCACACGAACCACAGCGGCGCCCGGGTCTTGGCCATGTACAGCTCGCCGTTCTTCATGCGGAACGCCGAGCGAGTGTAGTGCGCGGTCTGCCGGGAGTTGCGGTTCTTAAAACGCGGGTACTTCGCGCGACCGGCGAAGAAGTTCGCGAACGCCGCGTGCTGATGCCGCAGCGTCTGCTGCAACGGAACCGAAGACACCTCCGACAAGAACGCCAGGTCTTCGGTCTTCGTCCACGCGGTCAACGCGGCGTCGGTCTGCTTGTAGGAGGTCTTCTGGCCCCGCTCGTGATACGCCGCGTGGCGTTCGGCGAGGGTCTTGTTCCACACCAGGCGCACACACCCGAACGTGCGGTTGAACACCGCCGCTTGTTCGGGGTCCGGGTAGGCCCGGCACTTGTACGCCATCCGCATGACCGACGCCTTACGCGTCCCCAGAAAATCTGTAAGGCGAATGGTCGAATCTTTCTCAAGCTGTCCCGGCTAGGCCGGGCCGCTCCTGGCGGAGTCCGGATTCCTCCCCGGCCTGAAGGCCGGGGCATCCTTCGGAGGACTAGGTGAATGACGTCAAGATCCGGTACGGGCGGGCCGACGAGGCGGAGACCGTCCTGGCCTTCTGGAAGTCGGCGGCCGAGGGGACCGACCGGCACGATTCGGTCGCGGCCTATCACGCGGTGGTCGCCCGTGACCCGGAGGCCGTGCTGCTCGCGGAGCTCGACGGCGAGCTCGTCGGCACTTTGATCGCCGGCTGGGACGGCTGGCGGGCGCATCTCTACCGTCTCGCCGTGCACCCGGACCACCGCCGCAAGGGCGTCGGCCGCGCCCTGATCGACCTCGCCGAGCAGCGGATGCGGGAGTTCGGCGCCTTCCGCGTCGACGCGATGGTGCTGGACAACAACGACCTGGCCGCCCCCGCGTGGACCGCCGCGGGCTACCACCCCCAGCCGGAATGGAGCCGCTGGGTCAAGCGCCTCCCCTGACCGCCGTGGGCCGCCCGGTGCCGGCGGGCGAAGCCAGAAGATCCAGAACGCCGGTATCCCTGATATCTGGCCCGGCGCCTCGTCGAGACGGCGGGCCCGGATGGCGCGGCGCGTCCCGGACCCTGAATTGCCGTCGGCACGGCCTCTGTGGTCATCTTGGGCGCATGCCGACCTTCTCGTCCCACGACGGCACCGTCCTGGCCTACCGTCTCGCGGGCCGGGGCGAGCCGCTCGTATGCCTCGCGGGAGGCCCTGGCCGGCCGTCGGGATACCTGGGCGATCTCGGCGGCCTCGCGACCACCCGGCGGTTGATCATCCTGGACGGCCGTGGGACCGGTGGCTCGGCGGCGCCCGAGGACCCGGGCACGTACGGGGTCGACAGGCTCGTCGCCGACGTGGAGGCGCTCCGGGAGCACCTCGGGCTGGAGACGATGGACCTGCTCGGCCATTCCGCAGGCGCCGACCTGACCGTCCTCTACGCGGCACGCCACCCGCACCGGATCCGCCGGCTCGTCCTCGTGACACCGAGCCCGCGCGCCGTCGGCCTCGACCCGACCGACGAGGAGTGGTTCGCCGCGATCGAGCGCCGGTCCGCGGAGCCGTGGTACGCGACCGCCCGCGCGGCACTCGACGCCTGGGAGGCCGGCGACGAGCGGGACGAGACCCGCCGGGCCACCCGCCCCTTCCTCTACAGCCCCTGGAACGACGCCGCCGAGGCGCACGACCGGTCATTCCCGCCCGTACGGGCGGCCGCAGAGGGGTTCTACGGCAAGGGCACGCTCGACCCGGACGCCACCCGTGCGGCCGTCAAGGCACTGCCGGCGCCCGTCCTGGTCATCGCCGGAGAGGACGACCTGGCCCCGACCGCCGACCATGCCGCCGCGTACGCCGCGCTCTTCCCCGGCGCGCGCGCCGCCTCCGTGCCCGGAGCCCACTTCCCCTGGGTCACCGCGCCGAAGGAGTTCGCCGCGGCCGTGGAGCGATTCCTCGGCGCCTGATCGCGCACGGATCAGGGGGTGGCGTTGAACGGGTCGTGTTCGGCCAGCAACTTGTCCAACCGGGCCTGGTCCACGCGCCCGGTGATCGTGGCCGTCTCCTGACGGTCCCGCACGCACTTGGCCAGCGTGAACGTCGAGGTCACCGCGTACAGCAGCGCGAGCCCGAGGAACGCCCTGATCCAGCCACCGACCGGCAGGTAGGCGATGCCGATCGCGCAGGCCGCCGATGACACCCCGAAGGAAATGGCCGCCTGAACCATGAACGCGGGCGTGGTATTTGGTCTGACCGATGTGCTCATGTCCACATCGTCGGCCGATCCGGACTTGCCCACATGAGCAGTAGTACTCAACTCTCACACCGCTCGGAACCATGCCCCCGCGTTGGCGTCCGGGTCGAGGAGGTGGGCGTTCGCCGCCGCAGCCGCCTCGGCCAGCTCGGGCACCTCCACGACCGTGATCCCGGCGGCCTGCAGGGCATCGGCCCCGTGGGCGTCGGCGACGAAGACCGGTGGTTCGCGCCACGCGATGACCACGCGCCTGATCCCGGAGGCGATGATCAGCTCAGTGCACGTATGGGGCCTCGAGCTGCGCCGGGTGCAGGGTTCGAGGGAGCTGTAGAGCGTGGCACCGGGCAGGCGCTCATCGTCGGGCGCGACCTTGCTCAGGGCGGACTCTTCGGCGTGGAAGTGCGGTCGCTCCCTCGAGAAGCCCTGAGAGATCTCGCTTCCCTGCCCGTCCACGATCACGCATCCGACCGAGAACGCGGTGTCGCTGGGTGGGCACTGCTTGGCCAGGCCGACGGCGAAGGACAGCCATCCGTACTCTTCCGAGCGGCTGGGTGGTACGCGAGGCAACTACTCGACCTTCTCCTCGGGGAGGTAGCGCAGAAATGCTATGTCCCCGATCGTTCGTGCCTCCGCGAGCCTCATCCGGTTCCCCGGCCCGTTGGGGAAGTCCCCTGGATTGACGAACCGCGGGGCGGCGGGGTCGCCGAGGAAGAACGGCGCGATGGCGAGGTGGATCTCATCGGCCAGGCCGGCGGTGAGGAACTGCGTGTGAATCGTCCCGCCGCCTTCGACCATGAGCCGTTCGACGCCCCGCCGGCCGAGGTCGTCGAGCATGGCCTCGAAATCGAGACCGGCGCCGAGACCCGCGACGTCGGCCAGGTCCCCCAGCCGTTCCCGCAGCCCGGGAACGGCCGATTCCGGGCAGTAGATGAGCTTGTCGCCGCCGTGGTGCCAGAACTTCAGGTCCCGGTCGAGGTGAGCGCTGCGGGTGACGGTGACCTTCAACGGATACGGCGGCAGGCCGCGCGCTTCGCGCTCGTCGCGCCGCTCGGCGGAGTTCACCAGCAGCTTGGGGTTGTCCCGCCGCAGGGTGGTGGCGCCGATCAGGATGGCGTCGGACTCGGCGCGCACCTGGTCGACGCGGTCGAGGTCGGCCTCGTTCGACAACACCAGGCGGTCGGGACTGGCGTCGTCGATGTATCCGTCGATGGACGCGGCCACACTGAGCAGCACGTACGGTCGCGTGGTCATCTCAACGCGCATCCCAGCCACCGATCAGCAACACGACGGCCAGGTTATCCGGCCGGCTCGAGGCACACGCCAGTGACGTCCGCGCCCAGCGCCGCCGCGATCTGGACGGCGTACGTGCCGACGCCGCCCGCGGCACCGTTGACGAGCACCCGGTGCCCGGCCCGTACCTCGCCGACGTCCCATACGGCGCGCAGGGCGGTCGGAGGGACGGGGCTCCTGCCACACCGAGCGGAGGAGGGCGAACACGACACCATGGTACGAAGGGCCGCGCCGTGCGCCAGGTGCTGTCGTCGGTCTCATTCGGCGAGCGCTCGCGGTGACGACGCCACGTCGCCGTACGGCCCTGGGGACGGGCCTGGGCGCAGACAGGACCAGGCCGTCCCCATGGGGCGCCATACGGACGGCCGGTCAGCCTGCCTCGTGCAGGATCGCCGCCAGTTCGCCGGGCCGGTCGAACATCGGCCAATGCCAGCCGAACAGCTCCCGGTGATCCCAGTCTTCGCCCGCCATGTGCCGGAAGGCGGGAACGGCCGCAGCCCTCGCCCGGACCTCCTCCACCCCGAAGCTGCACAGCACGTGCAGTCGCGGCAGCTTCTCCCAGGCCCCGGTCAGCCGGACCGGCGTGGTGGCGGTGGCCCACGGCTGCGGCGCCGACAGCCGCGTCAGCCGCTCGAGCGTGTCGTCGGACAGCTCGAACGCATCGGCGGCGAGCTGCGGCCACGGCGGAGGCGGTAGCCGCCAGCCGTCGCCCACCGTGCGCACCAGCTCGGCGTTGCGGGCCTGGTCCTCCGGCGGGGTGAACTCCGCCTGGGACATCCCATCCGGCAGCGGTCCACTGTCGATGAACACCAGCCGGGCGATCCGGTCCGGCATCCGGTCCGCCACGCTCGGGATCACCGCCGCACCGGCGTAGCTGTGCCCGACCAGCACCACGTCGTGCAGGTCCTCGTAACGGATCAGGTTGAGCACGTCGGTGACGTGCGTCTCCAGGTCGGTGTCGGGCCGGGCCAGGTGTGCCCGCTCGCCCATCCCGGTCAGGCTGAGCGGGTGGACGTCGTGCCCGCGGCCGCGCAGCTCGGCCGTCACCGGGCGCCAGGCCCAGGCGCCGAGCCAGAAGCCGGGGAGAAGTACGTAAGTCGTCATGAGTGCGACGCTAGGCCGGATACAGGACAGGATCCGCCCGGTATTTGCGGCAAACTTTCGGATATGACCCGACCGACCGCCCGAGTGCTCGCCCTGCTGGAGATCCTCCAGGCCGGCGGCACCCGTACCGTCGCCGACCTGGCCGACCGGCTCGGCGTGGACGAGCGCACCGTCCGGCGCTACGTCGACCACCTCATCGACCTGGAGGTCCCGGTCCGATCGGTACGCGGCCGGTACGGCGGTTACCGGCTCGCCCCCGGGTACCGGATGCCTCCGCTGATGCTCACCGACGAGGAGGCGCTGGCCGTACTGCTCGGCCTGGTCGTGGGCCGGCGCGCCGGGCTGGTGACCACGTCCGTCGCGGCGATGGAGAGCGCCGCCGCCAAGGTACGCCGGGTGCTGCCCGAGGCGCTCGGCCGCCGGCTGGAGGCGCTGCTGGCCGCCACCGAGTTCACCGCTCCGGCCCGGCGCGTGGCCACCCCGGAGACGGGCGTGCTGCTGATGCTCGCGGAGGCCGCGCGGCACCGCCGGCCGGTCGCCCTCGGCTATCAGGCCTGGAACGGGCGCCGCAGCGAGCGCACCGTCCATCCGTACGGGATCGTCCTCCACTCCGGACGCTGGTACGTGACCGGCGCCGACTCGGACCGCGGCGAGGTGCGTACGTTCCGGTTGGACCGGATCGAGACCGCGACGGTGCTGCCGGGGTCGTTCGAGGTGCCGGAGGGGTTCGACCCGACCGCCCGGGTGCTGTCCGGGCTCGCCGACGTGCCCTACCTGCACGAGGTGTCGCTACGGGTCCAGGGCACGGCCGAGCAGGTCCGATCCCGGATCCCGGTCGGTATCGCCACCGTGCAGGAGCTCCCGGCCGACCCGGCGCGGGATCCCGCTCATGACCCGCCGGGACCTTCCGAGGATTGGGTACGGGTCCGGCTGCGGGCCGAGCGGCTGGACTGGGTCGCCGCCGTACTCGCCTGGCTGGACCGCCCGTTCGTGATCGAGTCTCCGGACGCCCTGCGCGACCACGTCCACGCCCTGGCCCGCCGACTCGCGACCTGCGCCGACGCGGTCACGGGCGACTCGAGCTGAGCTGAGCGGCGATGGTCCGCGCACACTCCAGGGACTCGGTACGGGTGGTGTCCACCTCCAGGTCATAGAGCACGCCCCGGTGGGCCGCCTCCGCCTGCGACGCGGCCATTCCCTGGGCCCGATCCCCGCGGGCGATCTCGCGGCCCGCGGCGACCGCGCTCTCGCACCTGACGCCGACCCACAGCACGTCCAGTCCGTCGAGGGCCTTCTGCCACCGCTGCTGGGACTCCGCGCCACCGAGGAAGACGTCATCGACGATGACCCGGGCACCGGCGCGGGCCATCGCGGCGATCCCCTCCATCCACGCTGCTTCCAGCTCCCGGAACTCCCGCCCGACGCTCACTCCGCCATCCGCGGCGAACTCGATCCCGGCCTCCGATGTCCGCATGGACGCGGGCATCGCCTCGACCAGCGTGTCGACGCTGACGGCGAGCCACGGATCCGGCAGTACCGCCTGCAGGCACCTGGCGATCCCGGACTTGCCCGAGCTGGATCCACCGTTCAGCACGATCACCTGAGTCGTCACCGCGCCACAGTAGAGGCACTGCCTGCGACCTGTTTCGGCAGGGCCGCCCAACCGCTACGACAGGCGAGCGGCCGCAGCGATGGTCTCGCGGCGACACAATGAGAACATGAGCCAGTCCGATCCGGGTGCACGATGCTTCTGCGGGCTGCCCGCACCGTACGACGACTGTTGTGGACGTTTTCACCGCGGAGACATGAAGGCCCCGACAGCGGAGCGGCTCATGCGCTCGCGGTTCAGCGCCTTCTGCGTGGATGACGAGGGCTACCTCCTGCGTACGTGGCATCCGTCGACGCGGCCACCGCACATCGACTTCGACGAGTCCCTGCGCTGGCAACGCCTCGAAGTCCTCCGAACCGCCGGCGGAAGCTACCTCGACGCCGAGGGAACCGTCCTCTTCCGCGCCCACTACGTCCAGCGGAACCGCCCCGGGCTGATGGAAGAACACAGCCGCTTCGTCCTCGAGGACGGCGCCTGGTCGTACCTCGGCCCTCTCCCCTCCCTGCCACGGACCGCGCCCGCCCGCGGACGATAGGACGTCCGTGCCGGAGTACGGGGCGGCCTTCGTTCCCGGCCTCGCATCGTGCAGGCGGCCGACCCGCGAGTGTGTGGTCGTCAGGCGCTGTAGGTGCGCTTGGCGCGACGGCTCATCTCGGTGTTCTGGAACGCGACGCACTCCCATCGCCCGTCGCGGCGACGCAGGGTGTACGTCTGGAACTTGTCGTAGTCGATCTTGTTGCCTTTGCCGATGCCGCCGACCGTGGTCACCACGGCGGTGTCGGTGTCCACAGTGCGCACGTCGATGGGTCTGACGATCATCCGCGTGCCCTTCCGCCACTTCGTGAACACCTCGTGGTGGGTCTGGCCGACGGCGGCCCTGCCGAACATGGCGTCGCCGAGGAAGATCACGTACGAGGCGTCTTCGGCGAACTGCCGAGCGTAGGCATCGGCGTCACCGGCGTCCCATGCCTGCCGGATGCGCTCCAAGAATTCCTCAACGGTGTCGCTGCCGGTCGTCTCCGTGATCATCTCCGCTTCGATCAGGGCCCTGTCCGGGCAGTCGGGGGTGACACGCCGGGGCGATCGAGACGCTTGAATCCGCGCTGTCGCCGACGGGCCTGCATCCTCGCCACTTCGCCATTCTCAAAGGGTTGAGAGACGGGGAAGCCCAGTCGCAGCAGCAACTCGCTCAGAAGGTAATCACCCGCTGTAGGGACATGCGCACCGACACGGCGCCATGACGTGCACTCAGTAACGGACGGCGCACACTGCGTACCATAAATCACGTTTCGGTGGTTTTATCCACATTGATGCCCTACGCTCCGTAGGACTCGACTGTCCCATGCTTCACACAAGAGCACGACCGTCAGCCGAATCCCTGCAGTGCGGGGAACCGGGGACCCAGGTAACTGGGGTGAATCCGCAGCGCCCAGCGCTCGGTAGGGCATCTCCCGCCCGAACCCGACAGCTAACCCGGTAGGCGTGAGGAGAGGAGTTCGTACGTGACATTTTCATATTCTCGGCTCACAAGTTCTGGCTGGCTGAGGGGCATTACGGCCTTGACGGCGAGCGCCGCCCTTCTTCTTCCCGCAAGCAGCGCGTACGCGGCTACCAAGCCGTCACCGACCGCAGCAAAGAATAAGCTGGACAAGCTAAACAGCCAGGTAGACAAGATCGCCAATCAGTACGACAAGGCCAAGACACAGCTGGATGCGGCGAAGAAGCGGCTTTCAGTGATCAACAATCAGATCGCCACCGAAAAGCCCAACTATCAGAACCTGCGCGTCCGGGTGGCGCAGATGGTCGTCGCCGCCTACAAGAACGGCAGTCTTAGCAATACCGCCGTCATCGCTTCCAGGGACCCCGAAGCGAGCCTGCAAAATATGTCGGCCTTCACCGAACTTTCCAACAGCCGAAGCCAAGAGATGACCGCATTGCTGGCATCGACCCAGCGCCTCCAGCGTGATCAGGAAGAAGCCAAGGCAGCGCTGCAGACGGTCACCACGACCACGTCTACGCTTAAGAAGCAGAAAGCCGCCGCCGAAAAAGCGATCGCCAAGCAGAAAGCACTGGTCGCCAAGTCCACCAGCTCCAGCTCAAGCACCAACAGCTCAAGCGGCAACAGCAGTAGTAAGAGCAGCGGTAGCAGCCCCTCCAGCTCCGCATCCGGCTCGGCCGGCACGGCGGTGAATTATGCCATGGCTCAGCTGGGTAAACCCTATGTCTTCGGCGGTACGGGCCCGTCGGGCTATGACTGCTCCGGGCTGACGATGATGGCCTGGCGCGCGGCCGGCGTCAGCCTTCCCCGCGTCGTCCCCGACCAATACAGCGCCATCCGCCACGTCGCCAAGTCCGATCTGCAGCCCGGTGACCTGGTCTTCTTCGACGGCCTTGGCCACGAAGGCATTTACGTCGGTGGCGGCAGATTCATTCATGCCCCGCACACGGGCACCGTCGTACAGTACGCCAGCATGTCCAACAGCTACTGGACCGCGAACTACGTCGGCGCCGGCCGCCCGTAATCAAAGGGCCCGTCGCCCAGCGTGATCGCTGGACCGCGGGGAAAGCGTCGTACATCCTGGACCGGATCGACGCCTTCCCCGACCGGCTGCGACAACCTCGTCGCCGCCCTGCTGCCGCACAACCGTCCGCGTACATTTCGTGCGCATTGGGATCGGCACGCGGTCGCTAGAGGAATGCGGAGAGCAGGAGGGCCATCCCCAGGCCCAGGATGCTGACCAGCGTCTGGGTGGTGGTGTGGATTTTCGTGGCCTTGCCCATGTCCATCCCGAAGGACTCCTTGACCAGCCAGAATCCCTCGTGGTTGACGTAGTTGAGGCCGATCGAGCCCGCGCCGATGGCGATGACGACCAGCGAGGTGTGCCAACTGTCGGACGCGGTCACCAGTGGCGCGACGATGCCGGTCGAGGAGACGATCCCTACCGTCGCCGATCCGGTGGAGGCGGAGAGCAGCAGTGCGAGCAGCCACCCCAGCAGCACGACGCTGATGTGCGCTCCGCCGGCGGCCGAGGCGATGGCGTGGCTGATGCCCGTGTCCTCCAGAACTTGGTTGAAGGCGCCGCCCCCGCCGATGATCAGCAGGATGCCGACCACGGCCTTGAGGCTCTCCGTGACGGACTGCCGCACCGCTTCCCCTGACCTGCCTTGGGCCAGTCCCAATGCGAACAGCGCGACGGTCTCCCGACCGTGATGCAAGCGATCACCGCTGCCGCTCCGCACGCCGAGGTCTACTTGCTGCGCAGTCCCCGTATGGTCCGGCGCTTTGTCGCGCAACTCCGGCGGACGGCCGCCTAGCCCCGATCAGGCTCGCCGTGCTCCGGGTCGGCCTATCGTGCCGGGCGGAACGGCTGCAGGAAGCGGATCCCGTCCTCGATGCTGCCGTCCATCAGTTCCAGCAGTTGGGGCACCAGGTCCTGCATGCGGGGTGCCTGCAGGTGGCCTTCGAGGGCCTCGCGGCTCTCCCAGCGCTCGAAGATGACGAACGCGCCCGGTTGTCCCTCGACCTGGTGAGCCTCGTAGTCGATGTTGCCCGCGTCGTAGCGCGATGCGGTGACGGCGGCTGTCATGAACGCCTTCATCGCGGCTTCCTTCCCGGATTTGGCCCGAGCTTCCCACAGCACGGTGACGTAGTGGTTCGACGTGGTGGTCATGCTTTGCTCCTCCTGGCTCCGAACAGCATCGTTGTGCGCCGTTCACGACTCCACACTGAGCCCCGAGGAGCGTCGGCGGGAGCTACGGGACTTCGTGGTACAGCGCGTACCACCCAGCGGGGCGGGGTGTGCGGGAAAATGGTGTTCATGGATCAACTCGGTGCCGTGCTGCGGGCGTGGCGGGACCGGCTGGACCCCGCGACGGTGGGCTTCGCACACGGCTCACCCCGTCGGGTCCCCGGTCTGCGACGCGCGGAGCTGGCGACGCTGGCCGGCATCTCGGTCGAGTACGTGGTCCGGCTGGAGCAGGGACGGGTGGCGACACCCTCGGCGCAGGTCTGCTCGGCCCTGGCTCGCGCCCTGCACCTGTCCAACGACGAGCACGCTCACCTTCTGCGCATGGCCGGTCACGCAGCGGATCCGATCCGGGTTCCACGAATGATCCCAGGGAGCCTGTACCGGATCGTGGACCAGCTCGCCGGCAACCCGCTGGCGATCTACGACGCCACCTGGCAGTTGCTGCACTGGAATCCGCTGTTCGCGGCCACGTTCGGCGATCCCACGGTGCGCGGTGTGGGAGACCGCAACGTCCTGGTCTGGCAGTTCCTGGGTGAGCTGCCCCGGGTCCGGCAGACGGCGGCCGAGCGGGCGGCGTTCGAGGAGTCCCTCGTCGCCGACCTGCGCGCGACGACGAGCCGGTACCCCGACGATCCCGACCTCGCGGCGTTGGTATCGAGGCTGAACCTCAGCCCACGGTTCTGCGAGTTGTGGAGCCGCCGAGCGGTGGGCGGTCACCAGAGTGCGCACAAACTCGTCCAGCACCCGGATGTCGGACACATCGCCATGAACTCCGACATCCTCAACACCCAGGACACGAACCTCCGCCTCGTGGTGTACACGCCGCAGCCAGGCACCGACGCCCGCAGCAAACTCGAATTCCTTGCGGCGATTGGGGTCCAGAGGATGTCTCCTCAGGGATGAAGGCCCGCGTTCTGCCTCGTCCGGTGGACCAGGCTGCTGGGTGGTACGCGCGGTACCAGGAAGTGCCGTAGCTCCCGCCAACCCTCCCGGGGACCCAGCATGGAGTGCGTGAACAGCGCACGGCCGTGCTGTTCGGACCAGGAGGAGCCAGCATGACCACCACATTCATCACCGGGGCCAACAAGTCCCTCGGTTTTGAAACCGCTCGTCGCCTCGTCGAGGCGGGGCACACCGTCCTCCTCGGTGCCCGCCACCGTGAGCGCGGTCGGGCCGCGGCCGAGTCGCTCGGCGCCCGGTTCGTTCAGATCGACGTGACCGACGATGCCTCGGTCCAGGCCGCGGCCGCGGATGTCGCCGCGCATGAGGGAACGATCGACGTCCTGGTCAACAACGCCGGCGTCCTCGGCAAGGTCGGCCCCGTCGAGGAGTACACCGCGACCGACGTGAGCGCCGTGCTCGACGTGAACGTCGTCGGGATCGTGCGCGTCACGCACGCCTTCCTCCCGCTGCTGCGCAAATCGCCGAACCCCGTCATCGTCAACGTGTCCAGCGGGATGGGCTCCTTCAGCGTGACCCAGGACCCGGCGCGGATCGAGTCGCAGTATGCCCTGCCCCTCTACTGCGCCTCGAAGGCCGCGGTCACGATGCTCACGACGCAGTACGCCAAGGAACTGAAGGACGTGAAGGTCAACGCCGCAGACCCCGGGCAGACCGCGACCGACTTCACCGGCGGCCTCGGACACAGCGTCGCCGACGGCGCAGCGTCCATCGTGACCCTCGCGACAATCGGCCCGGACGGGCCGACGGGACAGTTCATCGACCGATCCGGGAACCTCCCGTGGTGAACCTGCCCAGAGCTCAGGGTCGGTCGACCCGCCGCCCTGCGCTTACCTCATGCTCGTAATCTCTATGCTCAGTGATCACGAAGGACGCCGACGCCTCAAGTGATCCATTTGCCGGTCGGTCTTAAGCGTGATGTGCATCGCTGGGCACCGCACAGCCGGGCAGATGCTCCAGCAAGACCCGCCTGGGCTCCGCCGCGAGGACCGTCGGAACCAGACCCGGATCCACGCGCGCGTACGCGGCGATGACGGCCGCCTCATCGGCGGCGAAGTGCGGCGTGGCCTTCAACCAAACCGGGCCCTGCCGGGTGGGCAGGCGCAACACGGCGGCCAGGTTCCATGTCCTGCGCTGCTCCGCCGGCCCGCTCATCGGACGATCCATGGAGGCCACTGACCGCCGTATACTACGCGGCCGTGGCAGAGATCGTGTTGCTCGGCGAGGTGACCTGTCCGTCGGGCGAGTTGGTGCTGATGGACGGCGGCTACCTCGGGCTATGGTCCGGCGACCGCATACCGGACGACATGCGGCAGCCTCACGTCGTGCCGGCCGTCGACTTCGAGGTGGTCGGGCGCGATGCGGACGCCGCGGCGCGGTCGTTCGACCGGCAGTCCGGCCGCACCCTCTACGACATCCCACAGCATGCCGTCGCAGAGTTCACCTCGCTCTTCGATGACCACTGCCGTGAGCGCGGCCACCAGGCGTCGCTGCGCTCCTTTCCACGGCAGGTCCCGCACCGTGACCGCGTCCGGCGAGCGATCGCCGGAAACGACCCGGACTTTCTGATCAGCGGCGTGCCGGTCATCGCCATCGGAGGCCTGCCGACCGACCGTCCGCTGCCCGTCACCGCGACACCGCACAGCGACTGGGGTTGGACGCACATCCGCATCGTGGTCAGTGACGAACCAGTCGTCGGTACCTGCTCGCTGGGCAAGATCGGCGTCGACTGCGCCCGGTTCGTGTTCGGAGACGCGGACGCGTTGAACGCATGGATACACGACGACACGATCGACGGCCTCGCGGACGTCGTGTTCTGGGGCAGGCACGAGACCGAGATCGCGGCCGAGTTCGGTGCCACCCGTACCGGCACGCCCGGCGAGGATCACTACGGCTGGCTCAACCTGCCGGTCCGCGAAGCGTACGCGAAGGCAGTCGCGTTGAACGATCGTCGGGAGACAGCGTCGGACCGTAAGTTCGCCTTCGATTTCCGTCCACACTCACATCACTGGCGGGTGATGGCCGATGTTCGCGCGTCCGAGCATGAGGCCGCCGCGATAGACGTCGGCGGTGCCCGCATCATGTTCGCGATGACATCCGTGGGCGACGGGTTCTTCCCGGTCCACGTCGAACTCGATGCGGCGGGTGCCCCGGTCGCCATCGAGGTAACGATCCGCGGCGCCGAGGATTGACCGTGGTCTGATCACCGGTCGACTCGCGAAGGTGCCACGTTCGGCCACTCAGTCGAGACAGAACTCGTTGCCCTCGATGTCCTGCATCAGGAGGCACGACTCGTTGTAGTCATCGGCACGCAGTAGTCGCACGCGCACCGCGCCGAGCGCGACCAGGCGTGCGCATTCGGCCTCAAGTGCGGCCACGCGCTCTTCACCCACGAGCCCGGTGCCCACCCGCACGTCAAGATGCACCCGATTCTTCACGACCTTGCCTTCGGGAACGCGCTGGAAGAACAGTCGCGGGCCCACACCTGAGGGATCCGTGCATGCGAACGCTGAACCCTGACGCTCAGGCGGCAGCGCGCGATCGAAATCGTCCCAAGTAGCAAACCCCTCCGGTGGCGGCGGTACGACGTACCCCAACACCTCGCACCAGAAACGAGCGACGCGCTCAGGTTCTGCGCAGTCGAAGGTGACTTGGACCTGCTTGACCGACGCCATCGGCCCACCATAGAGGCAGGGCCTTTCGTCGTCTCCGCGGGCCCGCCCCTGGCTGGGTTGTGGCGCATGCCGGAAACCGCCGGGCTCCTACCGGCAGCGGACAGGGTTGGCGTGCAGATCGCTCTCGCCGCAGGGCCACACGCCGGTGTCCAGCGGAGCCAGATCGGTGTCGGCGATGACGAGGCCGCCTTCGCCCTTGGCCCGGTCCGTGGTGAGGACGAAGAACAGCCGTCCGCCCTCCAACAGCAGCATCCGGTCGACGCCTTCCCCTTCTCCCTCCCACAAGGTATGGACGGACAGGTCAGGATCGATGATCTGGAGCCTGCCATCGCGCCAGAACGCGGCCCGGCCATCACCGCTCAGCACCGGACCGACGGTGTAGTAGCCGGACACGTACGGGCCATCGGTCATGCTGCCGTCACGATGCAGCCGCCGGACACGCCGGGCCGAAGACAGGTCGTTGTCCAATTCGACGACGCGGATCCTGCCCCGGCTGCTGACCAGCAGGCCACCGTGGCTGGGCCACTCGGCCACCGTCGCGCCGTCCCGGTCGTACAACCGTGTCGAGAACGCGCCGTATCCCTGGCTGCCGACCAGGAAACCGCCTGGCCCGGCGATCGCCCGTTCCCCTGTCGGGTGCGGCGGCGTCACCCAGACCAGGTCCCCGGTCGCCAGGTCGAGGCAGAAGCCCATGCCGATACCGCTGGACCAGTCGGTGTAGGTGGCCAGTACCCGGTCCGCCGAAACGAGCAGCCCGGCGCGGCGTTCTGGAGTCAGATCCCGCGGCCGCCACGGCGGCATGGGTTCCGCACGCCAGCCGTTCGCCGCGCTCATCTCGACGACGCCCTCATAAGACAGGTGCACATCGGGCAACTCGGCCGACCAGTGTCTCGCGCCCGATCCATCGGTGCGCTCCACGCGCACGCTACGGTACGGATCGCTCCGCCACGCGACGACGAACCCATCGGGCAGAACGACGAACGTCCCGATCCGCTCGTCAGGCGCACACGAGAAATCCACCCGCCGACCCGGCGCGCCCCACACCGTCGTCTCCACGAGCGCACCGTCATCGGCCAGCCAGACACCACCGTCCGGCGCGACGCGCATCTGGCCGCCCAGCGCACCAATGGACCGGCTCCAGCGCAACCGCCCGTCCAGGTCGACCGCGCGCAGAACGGACCCCGACGCCGTACCGCACACAACGTAGACCGGCCCCGCCGCGCCGGCGCAGGCCAGCGGCCCGTACGACCCCAGCTGCCCCACTCGTTCGATCCTCGTCACGAACGATGATCGTCCCGGTATCGGTCCCCATCCACAACCCCGACCGAACTGTACGGAACGGTTGTGGAATCCCCCCGAAGTGCCTCACCCGTCGAGCGTGCCGAGCGGCGCGGTGCACCGCGTCCCGGCCGGCCTGCCACCGGGACGCGGGTACGGACGACCGGCGGCGGGTCAGGAGACGTTCAGCGCGGTGTCGTCGAGAACGAACGAAGTCTGCAGCTGCGATCCCTCGGTTCCAGTCAACTTCAAGGTGACGGCCTGGCCCGCGTAGGCGGCGAGACTGTAGCTGTGCTGCTGGTAGCCGGTGGCGGCGTTGAGATTGGAGAACGTCGCCAGGGTCGACAGCACGGTGCCCGAACTGCTCAGCACCTGGACCTTGAGGGTGTCATACGCGGTCGAGGTCGACGTCTCGGCCGTGTCGATGTGCAGCCAGATACTGAGTGAGGCGGTCGAGCAGGTCGCCGGCACGGTCACGGTCTGGGAGAGCGTGTCGGTGTTGGCCGTTCCGTATCCGTTGAGCCAGGCGTCGTAGGAGCCGGTACGGGGCGGCTCGCTGGATGAGGTGTTGATGACGCCCGAGGTGGCCGTCCAGCCGACGCCGGAGCCGGACTCGAAACCAGGGTTGGTGAGCAGTTGCGCCGCGGTGCACGAGGGGGGCGGAGTGCCGGTGCTGCCAGCGCCGGCGAGCCATTCGGTGGCGTTCAGGCCGAGCTGCGCGTCGGTCGCCTTGGCGTCGTTCCAGCCGTTGTACAGGGTGTTGCCGGACTGGCCGGTGCCGTCGTCGATGTCGGAACTGTCACCCCAGATGGCGACCCGGCCGCTGCCGAAGGTGCTGGTGGCGAAGAAGGCCCCGGTGTTCCCGCCGGGTGTCGCGGTCGTCAGGTAGAGCAGGCCTTTGACAGCTGCGTTGTCGGCCGGGTGCAGGGTCACGGTGGTGCCGTTGTAGAGGGCGCCCGCGGTCACGGTTCCGTACGGACCGTGCAGGACCGGGTTGGTGCTGTCAGCGATGGCGGTCGGGTAGCCGCTGGCGATGTTGAGCAGATCGACGCTGAATCCGAACGGATCGGTACTGTCGACCGTGTTGTTGGTCATCAGATCGTTAATGATCTTCGGCGAGTCGGCGCCGTCGTTGTTGCGGTCGCTGCCGGTGTGGTCGGAGATCAGGAACAGCCCGCCGCCGTTCTTGACGAACGTCATCACCGCCGTCTTCTCGGCCGTGCTGAGCAGGACGTTGGGCTCGGGCAGCACGAACTCATCGAAGTTCGACAAGTCCTGGGGGTTGGAGGAGTCGCCATAGGTGATGGTCTTGCCTGGGCCGAGGGTGTCGAGGGTGTAGTTGCCGGTCTTCTGCAAGGCCACACCCCAGGCCGAGATAGCGCCGGTCCAGTCTGTCTCCACTGTCGGCGAGGCGTTCTGCTTCGTCGGGTCGGGAATGCTCGTGCTGATGATCCAATCGGCGTTGCCCGCCGTCTCGGCCTTGCTGTCGTCGAACAGCACACGGTGTTTCGTCGCCGACGCCGCCGGGTGAGCGATCGCGATGACCACAAGCGTGACGGCAGCGAAGGTGAAGGCGGCAATAACGAGCGCGGTGATCACGCCCAGCGGACGCGACCTGGTCGTGCGAAATGGGATGGCAAGGGGCTCGAGCATTCGACACGCCTCTCGGGCGGAGATGAGACGTTCTGAGTGTCAGTTCAACGGCGCTGCGCGGTCCACGTACGCTATGACAACCGTTGATGTCGAGATCTGTCCGATATTACGGTTGACGACGTGCTCGGGCGCGGAACTCGCGTAGCCGGATCGTTCGCGCCGTGATCAGTCTTCGTGGTCGCGGGGCGGAAGCGCGAAAACGTCACCGCGACGAAGACAGTCACTCCTGGGGTAGGGCGACAAGGGAGCCGGTTCGTCGATGACGATCTGCGCGCGCCACCCACCGACCGCGAGCCCGTCGGCGGCGTGACCGGACAGTCGGTCGTCGGCTGCGTCACCGAGCAGGCCAACGTGCTCAAGAATGACGAACAACGCTTCCGCGGCGCAGCTCACCGCCCCGGCGGCTTCGGCGGCGCTCGTGTCCGGATAGATCTCGCGGTAGATGCGGCGCGCGACCGCAAGGAGACGGTCGGCGTCGGTCACCGTGAAATCGCGCCGCAGCCGCAAGGACAGGGCCATCCCGTCAGCGAGCGGGTCGTCCCCGATCGTGCTGTCATCGCCCGGCATGCCGACACGATACGGGAACTCGCCGGTGAGCCGCCCCCAGCCGGCACACTCCTGACATCGTTCGCCACGCCTGTTCTATAGATCAAGGAGCGTGACCCATTGCCAGCGAGGCGAACCGGATCGCGGCAGAAGAGGGCTTGGGACTGACCGCGCCCGGCTGCTCATGGTCACTCAGTGGAGTGCGCACTCCCAGGGCTCGAGGTCTGCTTCTCCAGGAGGAAGTTCTCCCGTGCAGTATCGGTACAGCCAGGTGGCCGCTCGGCGCTCGGCGTACTTTTCGTTGATGGGTTCTCCCCGGTCGTCCAATTCGAGGACGTTGACGAAGACGGCGAAGCAGATCTCCATCTGGGAAGGTGAGTTTTTCAACTCGTCCCAGTAGTTGATCCCGTCCAGCATGGGACAACCGATCGAGCCGCGGGCGACCCATCCGGCAAAGCGACGGATCGCCCCCGATGCGCCATGACTGAGACGAGAGGACATGCGTCGAACCTACCTGCGACCTTGGCATACCGACGTCCTCAATCCGACAGATCGGCGGCTCCCGGCCTGAAGGCCCGTCCGGGCAACGGCGAACGCGGCGGAACGGACGGGACCGCCGCCATCGCCCGCCAGCCGCGCGGAAGGATCGCCATCGCCAGTACCGCCGCCACGACGGCGGCCGTATGGACGCCGAGCGCGACCGGAACAGGGACCCGACGGCACTCGCGGCGCAGCCCTGACGTGCGCCCCAGCAGGGCGAAGGCATTCCATCCGCTCGGTGGGCCGCGCACTCCCCGGCGGTGAATGAGACCAAAAATGAACTAGAACGACCCTGGGCGCCTCTCCAGTGGAGAGACGCCCAGGTCGAACTCCTGGATCCGCGTGCCGTCCGGATGGTCGCCGAGTTCGGCGATCCGCAGCTCGCCATCTCTGATCAGGCCGACCGGGCTGTCCGCCTTGAAAGGGGAGAAGACCTCGTCGGCATGGCGCAGGCAGGCGAACGTCGCCTCCGACACCGCCGCGAACAGTTCCGGATCCGTGTCTCGCGGTACCGCGATGGACATGACCGTCCCATGATCCGGGCGGTCGTGGTGCGCCGACCAGTCATATGCCGGCCTTGTCCAACGCCGACTGCAGGGACCTGGCATATCCCCGCGACGTGTAGGTGGCACCGGACACGACGTCGATGTTCGCGCTGCGCGCGGACATCGCCTCAGACTTCAGGACCGGGAGCGCGGCGGCGTCGATCTGCGCGCTGCGGCCGCCCACGTCGGTGTGCCGCAGCACCTTGACACTGGTGAGCTTGCTGTTCGCGATGACCGCTGCCACCTGCATCGTGCCGTACGGCGTGTCGATCGGATCGCCGGTGAAGGTGCCGCTCTTTCCCGCGGGGCGTTTCGGCCGCTTCGGAGGGGATGGGGATGTGCCGTCATGGCCGCCCAGACTGGCCGTCGGCGCGGGCGTGGGGCCCGCCCCCGCGCCGGCGAGCGCGGACTTCGGCGCGCCTGCCGTGTGCGACTTGAACGACAGCAACAGCACCAGGCCGACGGCCGTGGACACCAGCGAGACGGCTACTTTGATCATGCGAACCTCTATTCACCTTTCTGCTGAGCTCACAGGTCGAAGGCTTCGACGTGGATCCGGCGCCGGGGCACCCCCGCGCGCTTGAGCTGCTCGGTCGTGGCCTTGACCAGGCCCGGAGGCCCGCACAGGTAGACGTCGCGCCGGGCCGCGTCGGGTACGATCTTGAGCAGCGCCTTGGCATCGAGCGGATCCCGGCCCCGCACCGTGTTCCCGCCCAGGACCGGGTAGAGACCGAACCGGCGGTTGCGTGCGATGGCCTGAAGTTCCGGCCAGAAGACCAGATCCTCCTGCCGCATCGCCCGGTACAGCAGGATCACATCCGCTCCGAACCCCGGCAAGGTCTCGTACAGCGCGCGGATCGGTGTGATCCCCACGCCACCCGCGATCAGCAGGCTCGGGCGCCGCCTGCCGAAACGGACGGCGCTGCGGCCCGCGGTGAATGCTCCGTACGGCCCCTCGATCCACACCCGGGTACCGCGACGCAACTGGCCGAGCCGCCCGCTGCCGTCTCCTAGATTCTTGACGGTGATGCGCATCGTACGGTCAGTCGATGGTGCCGACAGGGAGTACGGATGGGACTCCCACCACAGCCCGCGAGACAGAAACCGCCACCGCAGGAACTGCCCGGGCTCGGCGCCGAGCCGGTTCAGGCGGCGGCCGGTCAGGTAGATGGAGATGACGCCGGGCCCTTCGGCCACGACTTCCGCGACGCGCAGCGAGTGCCTGACCGACCGCCACATCGGCAGGATGAGACGGAACAGCAGCACGGCGGCGAGCACCGCGATGTGAGCAGCCGACCAGATGGCCCGGTTACGTACGGAGTTGGAGAAGTCGGCGCCGTTCGCGAACTCGTGGGCGAATGCCAGCGCCATCGCCAGATAGACGTACAAGTGGAAGAAATGCCAGGTCTCGTAGGAGAGTCTACGGCGAACCATCCGCGCCGACAGGACCCCCACCATGACCAGCAGGCCGAGCGCTGCCGTGGCCATCAGCACGTCCGGGTAGGAGACCTCCACCGTGACGGTTTCCGAGACCAGACCGGTACCCGACTGCATCCCGTAGCCGACCACCAGTAGGACGGCATGGGCGACCAGCAGGATCACCGTGTATTCGCCGAGTGCCCGATGGTAGCGGGCTGCCACATCGGAGCCGACCCGGTTGTCCAGCAGGGGAACGCGGGCCATCAACGCCACCAACACCAGCAGCAGGTAGGCACCGAGCATCCCCGCGATACGCCCAGCCGCGGTGACATAGTCACCGGTGCCGCGCAGCGAACCCGCCGTCGTGTCCTGCCACCAGACTGCGAGCACTGCTCCTACCCCGGTGACCATGACTAGGAGAAGCATCCGTTCCCACACGTGCCCGGGCCTGGGAAGTAGCCCACCCGTGGGCGTCGTCGCCACCGGAGGGTACGGATCCGCCTGTCGTCCCGCAGTACGAGTAGCCGACACAACACCTCCAACGATCGATACCGGTCTCCCCAGCCATGCCTGCTCACGCTCGCCCGGCGCGCCACCGCCGACCGGCCCTGCCGCCTCTGCGGCGCCGCCGCCGCGGGCCCACGAAATCCACCGGCCGATCGAGGTTCCTGGCATTCGGCGACTGGAGAGCACGCCCGCCGATACGAGCCAAAGCATGATCAGAGTTTCCGGGGCGGCGGACGCAAGCTCACTTTTGCAAACCAGGTGCGAGCGCACGACCAGGAAAATCTTCATAAACCGTTCAGATCGCCTGGGATCCGCCCTTCGGCCAACCCGGACGTCCCGAAAGATCCCTGTCCGTACACCTTCGAGCACGGTCCGTTTACCGTTCTCCAACCCGACCCCGCAGATCGCGACGGCCGTATGACGAGCGCGACCCCGCCGGCGGACCGCCGACCACGGCCGCCTCCGCTCTCACGGTGGCATGAGCGCACTGGCCGGGAAATATCAGAAACGCGAGGTCAGCGGCAGAGAGCATGGTCGGCGGATCACTATGCCGATGGCGCGAGGAATCCGCCAAGCGGGCCGGCCACCGCTGTCGCCGAGTTCCGGTAAGAGCCGTTCGCCAACGTCCGCTGAGGTACGCCCGGCCAGCTCAGGCGATAAGTGGTGTACCTCGGCGGACAGGTACGGATTCCGGCTGACGCATATCTGAATGAGACCACGTTTGAGACGGCTCTGCGATCAGTGAGCCCACAACCTTGTCATCGTCCTATGGCGTCTGGGCTATCCGTACGGCCGTGCCCCGCTGAGCAAGACACGGCGCTGCCACCGTCAGTATCCGTCTTCGCCGCACCCACCGAGCACCGAGTCCGCTGGGTCATCTCACGGCACGTCTCCGGAGCGATCCGGCGACCGGACGGCGAGAAACGCTCATCGCGGCATGAGAGTGCCTTCCGACATCAGCACGGCCAGAACGGCTGAGGAGTGACTCGGCAGGTAGCCGAGGAGCGGGTGAGGTTGTCCGGTCAGCCCAGCGATGCGCTCGCGGCGCGCAGCTCGTCGAGGGCCTTCAGGAGGTAGGCGGCGAACCCGGCCTCGGGGCCACGGTCGCCTTCGGACCATTCGGCGTACCCCCGCTTGAAGGCGAGGACGCCGAGCTCGCTGGCGAGGGCGGCGGTCGGATCGGGCACGCCGCGGGCGACCAGGGCGGCGGTCATGGCGGCCGCGAGGCTGACGCTCTTGAGGGCGTCGCGCTCCTGAAGTTCGGCGCTGGCGGCAACGGCCGCCTTCAGCCGCGGGGCGATCTCCCGGCTCATCGGGCCCATCGCGGTCGAGGCGCGCTCCAGACCGGCGGCGACCGCCTCGAGCGGGCTGGCGTCGGCGGGCGCCTTGGCGATGCCTTCGGTCAGCAGCTGGCTCAGCGTCTCCTGCCCGGCGACCAGCAGCTCGCGTTTGTCGGGGAAGTGTCGGAAGAAGGTGCTCTTGGTGACCCCGGCGCGCTCGGCGATCTGCGCGACCGTCGTGGCGTCGTACCCCTGCTCGGTGAACAGGTCGACGGCAGCCACGACGAGGCGTTCGCGCGCGCCCGGTTCCCATCGACTCATGGGTGGATCATACGTGATGGGACTCTTGTCCCGTCATTCTGCTAAAGTGACGGGACAAGAGTCCCATCACTTGCGGGAGAGTTCCATGCGTGTTTTCGTCACCGGCGGCACCGGTCTGATCGGGTCCGCCGTCGTCGCCGAGCTTCTCGGCAACGGCCACACCGTCCTCGCACTCGCCCGCTCCGGCGCCTCCGCGCAGGCCGCCTCGGCGGCCGGTGCCGAGCCGATCCGGGGCGGTCTCGCCGATCTGGACGTCCTGCGCGCCGGCGCCGCTCGGGCCGACGGCGTGATCCACCTGGCCTTCGCCAACGACTTCAGCAGCCCCGAAGCCCTGGCGAACGCGGTCGCCGAGGAAAGCGCCGCCCTCGCCACCCTCGGCGAGGCACTCATCGGCAGCGACCGTCCCTTCGTCGCCTGCTCGGGCACGCCCGCCGTGCCGGGCCGCGCCTCCACCGAGGCCGACTCGACTCCGACCGAGGGGCCGGTCGGTGGTCGCGGTCGTGCGGTCACGGGAGTCCTGGGCCTGGCCTCGCGCGGGGTCCGGAGCTCGGCCGTCCGCCTGCCGCGGACCGTCCACAATGAGGGCACGGGCGGGTTCGCCGGTGTATTGACCGGGATCGCACGTCAGAGCGGAGTGTCCGGCTACCCGGGCGACGGCACGCAGCGCTGGCCGGCCGTGCACGCCCTCGACGCCGCAGTCCTCTTCCGGCTCGCCCTGGAGCAGGCCGAAGCCTGCACCGCCTGGCATGCGGTGGCCGACGAGGGCGACCAGGTGCGAGACATCGCCGCGGTCATCGGCCGGCGGCTGGGCCTGCCCGTCGAGTCCGTGCCGGTGCAGACCTACGGTCCCCTCGGCGTCATCTTCGCGGCCGACCAGCCCTCGACCAGCACCCACACCCGGCAGGCACTCGGCTGGGAGCCGAAGCACCCGAGCCTGCTGGAGGACCTGGAGAACATCCAGCCCTGATCGGCAGCCCGGACCAGGGGGTGGGCCCGCTGCCGCCGGACCGCCGGCCGTGGCGACGGCCCGGCACCGTCGACATCCCCATGCCGAAGCGGGTTTCCACTGGCAACGCCGACTACGCGGCAATTCACGTCCACACCAACAGGAGGTCTCGTCATGGTAGTAGCTGTCTTCGGCGCTCGAGGTAACGTGGGCCGTCACGTGGCCGATGGCCTGCTGGCCGCCGGTGAGCAGGTCAGAGCAGTCAGCAGAACCCCAGCCGCAGGCTTGACACCAGGGCTCGACGCTGTCCGTGCCGACCTGGATCGCCCCGAGACGCTGCCTGCGGTGCTCGACGGTGCCGACAAGATGTTCCTCTACGGAATGCTCAACCCCCAGCAGCCCTACGACATCGAGAAGGTCGTTGCGACGGCCGCAGCCGCGGGGATCCGGCAGGTGGTTCTGCTCTCGTCGGTGTCGGTGGTGCTGGACCCTGATGCCGACCACCCGGTCCCCCTCCTGAACCGCACGATCGAGCGGGCCATCCAACGGTCCGGCCTGGATTGGACGTTCCTCCGGCCGGGGACATTCGCCACCAACACCCGCACCTGGTGGGCCGAATCGATCCGCGCCGACAACGTCGTTCGCCTCCCCTATCCCTCAGCGCAGTCGGCACCAGTGCACGAGAAGGACATCGCGGCGCTTGCGGTGACAGCCCTGACCGAACCGGGCCACTCGCACCAGACCTACACCGTCTACGGGGCCGAGTCCCTGACTCTGCAACGCCAGGTCGAGCACATCGGCGAGGCCATCGACCGCCACATCCGGATCGAACACGTCTCCGACGAGCAGGCTCGCGCGGAAGTCGGCAGGACAATGCATCCGGTTGTGGCCGAGGCGATCGTGAGTCAGTGGGCCGCCGCCTCCGGCATCCCGGCCCTGACCTCCACCATCGTCGAAAAGATCACCGGCGCGCCAGCGCACACCTACGCCCAATGGACCGTCGGTCATGCCGACGACTTCCACTGAACTCGAGTTTCACCCACTACCGGGTTGGTGTCGACTCCGGGTGATGACGAGACAACCCTTGGCTGATCACTCTTCTTGCCCTCTCAACGGCATATGAGTGCGGTGGGAAGTGCTGCAGAAATTCGCTTGTCTGTGCCACGATCAGTCTTCGTTGTCGCTGGGCGGAAGCGCGAAGACGTCACGACGAAGACAGTTACTCCGAGGTCCCGGCAACAAGGGAGCCGGTTCGTCGATCACGATCCGCGCGCCCCACCCACCGGCTGTCAGCCCGTCGGTAGCGTGACCGGAAAGTCGGCTGTCGACTGCGTCTCCGAGCAGACCGACATGCTCAAGGATGACGAACAGCGCGTCTGCGGCGCTGGTCACCGTCTCGGAGGCTTCGGCGGCGCTCGCGTCCGGATTGAGTTCGCGGTAGATCCGGCGCGCGACCGTTAGGAGACGACCGGCATCGGTCACGGTGAAGTCTCGCCGCAGCCGCAAGGATAGGGCCATTCCGTTGGCAAGCGGATCGTCCCCAATGACGCTGTCATCGCCCGGCATACGGACACGATACGGGTGAGCCGTGTGTGAGACGGCACGCTCCCGACGTCGTACGCCAGCGGTTGCCCGTGTCCTGAACGGAGCCGCGTGTGCGGATCCACTCGTACTGGACGGCCGGCCTCGTGGACAGCAAGGGAGGCGGCGGCGACGGTCTGGCCGTTGTTGCGCCGACTTAGGCGCATGTGCGAGCCGAGGGAGTGCGGTGAGGCGCTCAGCGCAGTTCGACCTCGATGCCGTGTTCGGCGAAGATCTGTAGGAGAGAGTCGAGAGTGACCGCCGGCGCGTGTCGATGCCGGTCGTAGCCGGGGACGAGGTGTTCACCGGCCACCGCCGAGTCGTGCCAGACCAGTCGGAACGGCGCCCGAGCACCCCGCCTCCCGCCAAGGCAGTCGTCGAGGGCGTCAAGGTTCCAACCGAAGTAGCCACCCGGACCGTTGATCGCCTCCCCCGATGGCGCACGCTCGTCAGCGGTGAATGAGACCAAAAATGAACCAGAACGACCCTGGGCGCCTCTCCGAGGGAGAGAGCGCGCCGCGACCGTTCACTTGGCGGGTGCGGCGCCCTCGGCCAGACGGACGAACTCCGCGAGGATCTCCGAGGCGACCACCGGGTCAAGATCGCCGAACGGGAGCCGGGTGCCGGAGAAGCGGCCGGTGAACAGCCACACCCGGGTGATCTCCTGCTCGGCGTACTCCTCGGGCGCGATGACGCGGATGCCGGGCTCGATCTGCACCATCAGATGCCGCTCGTCCGGCGTCATGAAACTGATCTGGCGCCGGAAGCCGCCGGTCTCCTTCTCACCGAGCTCCCAGCCGCGTCCCGTCATGCCGAGGATGCGGCCGAAGTGCACGGTCAGCCCGTCGAACCGGGTGAGGTTCCCGATCTCGCGCTCCTGCTCCGTCAGCGCGTGCACGGCCCGTTCGAGCTGTGGAAACGGCTGAAGGATCTCGTAGTCGGCGAACACCTGCCGCCAGGCGCCCGCCTCCTCGCCGCCGAGCCGCAGCGGATGCGGCAGCACCACCCGGGCCGACTCCGGAAGCGTGAACTTGTCGTCGCCGACGTCGGCGAACGTGCGGTCCTCGGCGATTCGGAACGTGGTGACGGCCCCGTCCACCTCGGCGCTCCATACCAGGCGGCGGACGATGTGCCACAGCAGCGGATGCTCGACGAACAGGGACCGGAACTCCCCGGCCGTCCAGCCGCGGTCCGACACCATCGCCTGCTCCAGCCGCTTGATCTGCTCAGCGGCGGTGGTCCTGACCTCCTTCTTGAGATCGCCGAAGCGCTTGTACGCGGCGGCTGCCAGCGTCTGGTCGTCTTTGACGCCGGGCTTGGGCAGCGTCTTGCGGCGCTTGCCATCCTCGTCCGTCACGTACGGCCTGAGCTCCTCGTCGAACCCGACCACGAAACGCCGGTGGCCGTAGTCCAGGGTCATGCTGCCCTCGGCGTCCAACCCGAGGTCGGGGACGAGCCGATCGGCGAGTTGCTCGGGCGTCAACCCGCGCTCTTTGGCGATGCCGTTGAGAGCTCCCGCCGCCCAGGGCCGTATCCGCTTGGCGTCCTGCGCCTTCTGTGAGAGCCGATGCAGGTGGCGCAGCGCCGAGTCCGTGCCGAGCCTGCTGAACACCTTCAAAGCCGAAGTTCCGCTGCGGTCCCAGACATACGCCTTCGACCAGCGGGCGACGCTGGGGGCGAGAAGATCGGCGACCTCGTCATTTGCCAGGTTGATCAGTGCCCACTGGACACCGGGAGACGCCCACTTGTTGGAAACGTCCACCTGGTACAGCGCCCAGGCGAACTCGGCGAGCGAGTCCGGGTCACACGCCTCGACGACCTGCGTAAGGCCCGCGTACGGCTCCGACGGTGTCGAGATGGACACCATCGTGATGACGCGCCGGGTCGCGGCGGCGGGCAGGGCGAACTCGCGTCCGTGCAGCAGGATCCGCGGCAGCCGCTCGGGAGCGAAACCCGAGGGAACGGGAGGGAGCGGGTCCGGGTACAGGTCCAGCGGGTCGGTCTTCAGCGTGGCGATCGCCGCCACGGCCTCCTCACCGTAGTGACGGGCGGCCTCCACGACCGCGTCGTGCCCATGCCGCTCGGCGACCAGCCGCAGGGCCTCCTCGGCCTTCGCCCGTTTTGGACCGGGCTTGCGGAGGGCGTCCGGCACGGTCAGCCGCACCGCGGCCGGCCCGTGCTTCTCGAACCAGGACGTCGCCCGGTCGCCATTCGGATAGACGCCCCAATGCTTGATCATCACCTGGGCGACGTCCGCGTCCAGGAACGGATCCAGCGCGTAGAAGGCCCGCTTGTTCTTCGCCTCGTACAGCGCCATCGGGTACGCCGCCATCTCATGACGCGCCACCGCCGCCATCAATCCGGTGGACATCGGGTACCCGGTGAGGACATCCCAGTAGCGCTCGTCGGCCAGCAGCTTCGCACCGAGTTCCAAAGGCGCCTGCGCGAACAGGCCGATGGCCAGGGCGTGGAGCCGCCGCTCCGGCTCCGACCGCACCCTCTCGGTGGCGAAGTCGTCGGCCACCCGCTCCCAGTCGGTGTCGTCCGGAAGACGCTCCCAGCCGTACTTCCCGTACGGTGCGCTCAACCACTCCTCCCGCTGGCGCGGCGCCCACGCGACGATGGTCGGTTCCTTTGGCGCCTTCAGCCCCGTAAGGACGACTGGCTCCCTGCCCTTGGGAACCCGCTCCCACGGCGGATCCACGAGCAGGTCGGGCAGGGCGCTGGCGGGGGCATCCTTCAGTTCCGGCATCGCTCCAGGTTTCTGACGAGATCGAGGGAGGACCTCGGCGCACGCGCCGCGCTCGCCAAAGATCCATTCATCATCACTGACTCGCGCCCCCGCCGTTTCGTTCCGGTCGCCGGCGCTGTTCCTGGCCGACCGGCGCCCTCGCCCAGCATGGCCCGCCCGCCGTCACCGATAACGCCGCACCGCGGTGTCTTCCCGCCATACTCCGACCGCGCCCCTGTAGGTGGGGTTCTTAACCGGGAAGTGTCTGCAGGTCGCACCCACCGATCAATCGGCTGCTTACGGCATGTCGCCTGAGCGATACGGCCGGCCCGACGGCGAGAACACTCATCGCGGCAGAAGAGTGCGTTGCCCACGCGGGAGACTCTGCGCGCAAATAGGTGCTTGACGAATGAGGCGGGGTAGTGCAGGCCGCTGGAGGAGCGATGTGTTGTCGCGACGAAAGCGCCGGATTTGAGAGAGGATAGGCGGCGTGACGGAATTGACGGTTGACACTGTGCGGAAATGCGCCGACGAGGCGTTCGGTGAGTGGACGATGGTGCGGGCCGACGCGGAGTGGGCAATGACGGCGGTGTTCCACGAGCAGACGCGACGGATGCTGGTCGAGGTCGGGTTGCCGGTCGAGACCAACATCTTCACGATCGATGACGCCTTCTTCGTCTTGCCGACCACGCTTGGCGCGCTGGCGGTCGAGCATCCGGACTGGTGGGGCTCGGACCGGGTCGCCGCGTATCGTGACTGGATCGTCCTGGGTGACGAGGCCAATGCCGCTCGATTCGTCCTAGACCCGGGATCTGGCAGGGTCGACTTCCTCATGCTCGGTGGTGACGGCATCCTGCAGAGCAGTACTCTCGCGATCTTCGTCTACGCCCTGGCCTACTTCGAGACGCGCCGCCACCTCGACGGCGTCCCCCTCGATGACGTCGAACCCTTCGAGCGGGCCGCCGAGACCAACTACGAGACCTTCCGGCACCTCAGCCTGGTGGACCCGCCGGCCTTTGAAGGAGTGACCTCGCCGCCCTGGGCCGAGTCCCAGGGCGACGAGTTCGACCTCGGCCACTCGTGGGAGTGGATCGCGGACGGGTTCGCCGACGGTCTCTTCTCCGACTGGACCTGGTCGGACAAGGCACTGCGCTACTTCGCGACGCAGGGGATCGATCCACAGACGCGGGAGCCACGGCGAACCGAAGCCGACTGAGCCTGTTCCTGTCCGCCAGCGAATCACCGCCCGCCCCCACCGCCCGGCTCACCCAAAGCGCAGGCACCGCAGCTGACCTTTGATGGCGTAAATCCGAGGTCGCCCCGGGATCGCGCCATGGCCTGCGACGGGAGCGTTACTCCCCCACCATGACCTGGTCGCCACCGACAGCCAAGGCTCGCCGTACCGAGAGCACCCCCCACATCGGCATAGTTGAACGACCTCGCTAAGAGCCGCCCGGCGGTGCCCGGCCTGCGGCATGACAGGACGTTGGCTTCAGTAGGGGCGGTGTCGGATGCTGGCATGTCGACGACCGACGGGGTGACGATGCCCCGCAGGCTCAGTGCCGCAGGTGTTTCGCCTGGAGAGGAAGCGCTGCCCTCGGTCGCCGGACCGGTGCCAGGATGACCGCATGGCGGACATTCTCCAGTTCCAGCGAAATCACATCCCCGCACCGGATCGTGAGCCGGAGCCGTTGTGGCGCGAGGTGCTCGGCCGAACCCTGCGCGCGGCCAGGGAGGAGCAGGGTGGGCGCCTCATCGACGTCGCGGAGCGAGCCGGCATCTCGCCCCAGTACCTGTCCGAGATCGAACGCGGTCGCAAGGAGCCGTCGAGCGAGATGATCGCCGCGGTCACCGGTGCGCTCGGCATCGACCTGGCCGACCTGCTCGCCGGCATCGCGGGCGATGTCCGGCGGCGCCGCAGCGCGAGTCCCACGGTCGGGCGCCGTCCCGCAGGACCCGTGCTCATGGCCGCATGAGACCGTGGTCAGATTCGGTGGTCGATGACCTGGTCCGCTAGCCCGTAGCTGACGGCGCTCGCCGCGTCGAACACGCGGTCCCGGTCGGTATCGTGCCGCAACTGCGCGACATCGTGACCAGTGTGCTTCGAGAGGATCTCCTCCAGCTGCGTGCGCACCCGTATCACCTCGTCCGCCTGGAGAATGAGGTCCGGGATAGCGCCGCGGCCCTGCGCTGCGGGCTGATGCAGTACCACCCGGGTGTGGGGCAACACGGAACGGCGTCCAGCACCGCCGGCAGCCAGAAGCACCGCGCCGGCCGCGACCGCCTGGCCAACGCACGTCGTCGCCACCGGCGCCTTGATGTAGCGCATGGTGTCGTACAGCGCGAGCATCGCTGACGGGTCGCCGCCCTCGGAGTTGATGTACAGGTTGATCTCCCGCTCCGGGCTGTCCGCCTCCAGGTACAGCAACTGGGCGATCAACGCGTTCGCCACGCCGGAGTCGATCGCGGTGCCGAGGTAGACGATCCGCTCCGCCAGCAGGTGCGAGTAGACGTCCATGATCCGCTCGCCCCCCGCGACCCGCGTGATGACGTTGGGGATGGTGTATGTGCTCACGCGCGGACTCCCGTCGCCGAGCCGAGTCCCAGCGTGTGCGGCCGCACGGGCACGACCTGGCTCAGATCGTTGACGATGTGGTCGATGAAGCCGTACTCGCGGGCCTGCTCGGTGGTAAACCAGCGGTCGTGCAGCGAGTCAGCGAAGATCCGGTCGATCGGCTGGCCGGTGTCCTCCGCGATGATGCCGAGCACCGTGTCCCGGGTGTGCCTCAGGTCGTCGGCCTGTACCTCCACCTCGACGGCCGATCCGCCGATCCCCGCCGAGCCCTGGTGCATCAGGATACGGGCGTGAGGTAGGGCGAAGCGTTTGCCCGGTGTGCCCGCAGACAGCAGGAACTGCCCCGCACTGCACGCCAGTCCCAACGCGAGGGTGGCCACGTCGCACGGCACGAGCCGCATCACGTCGCGGATGGCCAGCATCGCCGGGACGGAGCCGCCCGGCGAGTGGATCCACAACGCGATGTCCTTCCCGGGATCCTCGCTCGCGAGGGAGAGTAGCTGTGTCGCAAGCACCGTCCCGTTGTCGTCCTCGAGCACGCCGTCGAGGACCAGTATCCGCTGGCTGAAGAACCGTTCTCGGAGCCGGTGGTCGAACAGCGGCTGCTTCTCATCGTTCGTCATGCCCCGACCATGCCGCCTACGCGGCGCCAGCCGCCGGTTTCGCTGCTGTGAGCAGATCAGCCCTCAGCAGGCCAGGTATTTCGACGGGCACCTGTCGGTGCTGCTGCAGGCCAGCCGGATCGGTGAGCTTACCCGGGCCGAGCTGGCCAGAGATGGTTCGGGACGCCTGGTTGTCACCACGTCAGCCCGTCGAGCCATGCGCGCTCATCGGCTACTTGTTCACTTGAGTCACGGCTGATCCGGCAGGGTTGGTCGAGGTGCTCGGCGGGACGCTCTCTCATCGGCTGCCCACCCTG